>DATKWR010000545.1:0-3384 GCA_035529475.1 Sedimentisphaerales bacterium
TCTGAGCAAGTTCGATGTGCCCTGGATGTCCACCACCGGCGGCGGATGGAAACGCAAACCCACCCACGAGGAGCTGACCACGCTGAAATACCGCGCCGAGGACATCGGTCCCTGGCTGGACGTCAACAACGCGGAAATCAACATCTATCACATGTGGGATGAATCGCTGGTCGGCCTGGCCGGCAACGAGGTCGAATCTCACACCTTGACCTTTGCCAAACCGTCGGGCCATCCGCCGGGGGCGTTCGGCGTCAACAAGTACGTCATCTGGAACGTCCGCGAGGGGATGACGAAGCCTGGGCAGTGGTATCTCGACCGCTCGGCCGGTAAGCTGGTCTATTGGCCCTTGCCTGGGGAAGACATGGGTAGCGCGGAGGTCATCGCGCCCGTTCTCGAATCGATCATTCGCATTCAGGGAACCCGGGAAAGGCCCGCCGCAGACATAACAATTCGAGGTCTGACACTCACGGGCACAACCACGCCCCTCGAAACCGGCGGCTTCGGAGCGGGCAAGTTCGATGGGGCGGTTTCGATAACGTTCGCCGAGAAGTGCCGGCTGATTGGGCTGGAGATTCTCAACGTCGGCGGCCAGGGCATCAAGGCCTCGGGCGACCGCCTGCACATCGAAGCCTGCCGCGTGCATCACACCGGCGCGTGCGGCATCCGATGCAGCGGGACTGAAACCGTCGTGACCGACAATCATATCCACGACGTGGGCTTGACGTATCCCAGCGCCATCGCCCTGCAGGGCGGCGGAAAGGACTGCCTGATCGGCCACAATGAGATCCACGATTGCACCTATACAGCCATCAACTGCGGCGGCGAGCGAAACCGAATCGAGCACAATCTGATCTACCGTGCGATGCTCGAACTCCACGACGGAGGCGGCATCTACTGCTTTGCCGGCAAAGACCTCATCCTGCGAGGCAATTTCATTCGCGACATCCTCGATACCGGCGGCTATGGGGCCTCGGCTTATTACCTCGACGAAAGATCCGAGGGCTGCCTGGTCGAGGACAATCTTTCCGTCGGCGTCGTTCGACCTTCCCACAACCACATGGCTCACACCAATACGATTCGCAACAACGTCTTCGTCAACGACAAAGACGTCAGGATCACGTTCCCCCGGTCGTCGGATTATGTCTTCGAGAAAAACATTATCCACGCCAGGGGCAAAATCGTGTTCGAGAATCCGGACGCCGTCACGACGCTCCGGCAAAATGTGCTCTTCAGCGCCGAAGGCACCGTTCAGTGTAACAAGCTCGAAAAGTACAGCCAGACAGGCAGTTATTCGCTTGAGTCCGACGGGAAAAACCTGCTGGTTGACCCACTCTTGGTCGGGTTTGAAAAAGGCCTTGTGCGTTTTACCGCCGATTCGCCTGCCTTAAAGCTCGGTATAAAGCCGATTGATGTCAGCGACGCCGGACCGCGCCGGGGCGCGGACGACCCGTAACCTCAGATTTTTATCCTTGTTCCGCCGGCAGGTCTTGCCTTACAATGAGATTCAAGCCGTTGACACAGAGATAGCCAAATTGAAGGGAGTTGGATCATGGCGGAAATGAATGAAACGCAGGAGCCGGCGGGTCAGCCTGAAGGCGAAGCCTCCGGCGAGCAAAATGCCGGCGCGGAGCCCGCCGGGACCGGCCAGGAAAGCAGCAAGGATGCTCGCATGTGGGCAATGTTCTGCCATCTGTCCGGCCTTGCCGGCCTGTTGCCCATCGTACCGGTTCTCGGGTGCGTCATCGCGCCGCTGATCATCTGGCAGATAAAAAAGGATGAGTTCGAATTCGTCGATGACCAGGGCAAGGAAGCCGTGAACTTTCAGATTTCGATTCTCATATACGCACTTGTGGCAGGTCTTCTTTGTTTTGCGTGTGTCGGCTTCTTCCTGCTGCCGGCGGTGTACGTGTTCGATCTGATTTTCTTACTGATCGCCGGGATCAAGGCCAACAACGGCGAGCACTATCGCTATCCGTTGAGCATCAGATTCATCAAATAGGTGCAGCAATCGACAATCCACAGTCGAAAATCGACAATTCCGGATGGGTGACCGGGGACATTGGCAGAGAGGCCCGCAAGTGGGCAATGTTCTGCCATCTGGCCGGGCTTGTCGGACTCTCGCCGATTCTGCCCGGCGTCGGCGGTGTGGTCGCGCCTTTGGTTATCTGGCAATTGAAAGCAGATGAGTTTCCATTCGTCGCCGAGCAGGGCAGGCGGGCCGTGAATTTCCAACTGTCCATGCTCCTCTACGCCGCTGTCGGCGCCGCCGTGTGCTTAGTCAGTGTGGTCGCTATCCCTCTGATACCGGTCTTCTTCCTTGTTGCGGGTCTTGTCGATATGTGCTTCGTGCTGATTGCAGCGGTCCGCGTCAACCGGGGCGAGCATTATCGTTATCCGTTGACGATCCGGTTCTTCAAACACCCGTAGGACGTCCTGACTCCGCACGGTGCTGGATAAAGGATCACCATCGGGATTGGGAATGTAGCTCACATGAAATTCGCAATCAGATTGTTGATTAGTGTCTGCGTTATCAGCTTCTGCGTGGTTGTCGCCCGCAAGCTGCCGAGTTTGGCAGGGCTGATCGCCGTAATGCCGCTGACGGGTCTGATCGTGCTCGTCTGGCTGTACTCGGAAAACCCGGGTAACTTCACTCTGATGACCGACTACACCAAAGGCGCCTTGTGGGGCATTGTACCGAGTATCTTGTTCTTCCTCGCGGCCCTCGTATGTTTCCAGAAGCAGCTTCCTCTGTGGATCGTGCTTTGTACAAGCTTTGCGGTCTGGCTCCTCGCGGCTTTCGTTCATCAATGGCTGCTCAGGTAGCGCATGGTGGGGCAGAGCTTCACCCCACGATTCTGACCACGCCCTGATCGCCGTCCACCTGGATGGTCTGGCCGGTCTTGATAATCCTGGTTCCGCCGCCCACGTTGACCACCGCCGGGATGCCATACTCTCTGGCCACGATACTGCCGTGTGATATCACTCCGCCCTCATCCATAACGATTGCCGCCGCCGGTACAAAATACGGAGTCCAGCCGGGATCGGTGAACGGCGCCACCAGAATCTCGCCGGCCAGGAGATGTTGGTCGCTGTCGGCTCGCAGTATTACCCTCGCCTTGCCTGTGGCTTTGCCGGGGCTGACACCCAGACCGTTCAAGACCTGCGTTTGCTCGTCTTCGGCATCAGGGACATAATTGTCGGGATCGAACTTCCCGAAGACAACATCGGGCGGTGTCACTGAGCTGTTCTTCTCATACTCTGCCCGCCGAGCGGCAACAACCTGGTGAATGGTTTGGTGCGCGCCATCCCCAAAGCCTGCGGCTTTGAGGCTGCCACCCATTGCAAAGGGGGCGATTTCTTCATGTCGTAGAAAGAAAATATCGT
>DATKWR010000546.1:0-8537 GCA_035529475.1 Sedimentisphaerales bacterium
ATCAGTCGCGGCCTGTATCAAACACTCTCTGCTAGTATTGCCCCAGCGAAGGCGATTGACTTCCTGACTGTATCAATGAAAGCCGCCAAGGCTGGTATGACGGACACAGAGACGGCGGCGGATACCCTTTCGACAATGCTCAACGCCTATGGGTATGAGGCCGAATACGCCGGGTTGATGAGCGACCGCCTGTTCGGGATCGTCAAACGCGGCAAGACGACCTTCCCCGAGCTGGCGTCCAGTTTGGGTAACGTGGCCTCCAGTGCGGCGCTCGTGGGAATGAACGTGGAGACGCTGGGCGCGGCGCTGTCCACGATGACCCGTAGCGGTCTGAGCACAGCCGAGGCCGTAACGGCGCTGAACCGACTGCTGATGAGCTTCAATAAGCCCCGAGGCGACGCTGAGAAGGTCGCTGCGAAGTTCGGTATCGAGATGAAGGCCACAACGCTCGCCGGGAATGGGTTGCTCGACGTGCTGGTCAAGCTTAAAAAGGCGCTTGATGAGGGGACTGCCTCTACGAAGGACCTTGCTTCACTGGCCAGCCGGGAGAGCGGCTACAAGGCGTTGGCTATTCTGGTGCAGCATTTGACCGAAGTCCAGCGGGACTACGGTGAGATGACGAAGTCTGCTGGTTCTACGGAGGAGCAGGCCGCGAAGGCGACCGCGAACTTGATGCACCGGCTCAGGCAGCTCTGGCAACTCCTGCTGGATATGTCGCGGACGGCCATTGAACCGTTCGCGGATGACCTCGCAGACCTCATCGACTATATCGTCAGGAACCGCGAAGAGATAACGGCTTGGGTCGGTAGTGTGGCATCGGCGTTGCGTCGAGTTGGGGCACTGGTAAGCGGGAACTTCACCCAGGACATCAAGACGGCGTTTGCCACGATCAAGGAGATCGCGATCACGACCGGCAAGGCCATCCTTATCACCATGGAGGAGACGTTCAAGTACATCGGACGGAACCTCGTTCCTTGGATCTGGGACGGTGTTAAATCGGCTGCCATGTCGTTAGGTGATCTGAGGCAAGCGATCATTGACGGACTGGCATTTTCGGCGGTGGAGGAAGACATCGTCGATGAGTGGAAGGACATGGTCCCGAAACTGCAGCGACAGATTTACGAGCAGGCTGGGGGCAAGTTCAACGCGACGATCACAGAAGACAAGGGCGCGGGGACCGCCGATGCGTTTAAGCGAGAAGAAACGCCAGTGGACCTATGGGCGTGGGAGAGGGCCAAAAAGCTCGCGGAGGAGCAAGCTGCAGCGGAGAGGGATAAACAGCTGATGATGCTCAAGGGGAGCAAAATCAGTGAGGACCAGGACCAGCTTCAAGCTCGCATCGGCGGGCGGCTGAAGACCTTGTACGGTGATCTCGAGACTCGCCTTGAATCGATGCGAACCAAGGTGCCGCAAGTCAGCTCGGCATGGGAGAACCTCAAGGACAATGTTGAGGCCATGGTGGCCGCCTTCAAGGGGGCCGGCTGGACCCCGGAGATGGAGAAGTTCATCGAGTACGCTAAGACGGTCGGTGGTGCCTTCAAGAACGTCGGCGAACAGATTGCGGCCGGTTTTGCTCCGCCAAAGCAGTTCAAGGAGAAGGCAGCAACAACGCCAGCTATGGAGGGTCCGTCGCAAGAGGCACTTGACGCCGTCCAGCAGTACGTGGATCGCCTGCAGGGCGAGGTAGACGTCATTCGGCTTCTGGCCGGCGGGTATAAAGAAGCGGCGAGGGAGCAGGAAGTCCTGAACGAGTTCAAGGGCCAGGGTATCGCTCTGACCGACGAACAGGTCGATCAGATCCAGCAACTGGAACAGGCCCGGGCTAAGGCGGAGGCAGCCACGACAATCCAGGAGCACGTTGACAGTCTCCAGGGGGAGGTTGACGTGCTCAGGCTGTTGGCTGCCGGGTACGACGCGGAGGCCCGCCAGCAGCAGATGTTGAACGAGTTCCGGGCGCAGGGCATTGCGCTGACCGAAGCCCAGATCCAGCAGGTAGAGAGGCTTGAGCGGGCCAAGAATCAGGCCGAGGCAACCAGGACAATCCAGGAGTACGTCGACAGCCTGCAGGACGAAGTCGACGTGCTGAGGCTCTTGGCAAGTGGACACACCACCGAAGCGAAACGGCTCCAGCTCGTCAACGATTTCAAGCGACAGGATATCGACCTGACGACTGATCAGATCGCCACAATAGAGGGCCTCGTTGCGGCACAGAAGCGGTTGGCGAAAGAAGTGGAAACTGCGGCAGCTCCCACTAAGTGGGCGGCCATGTGGGAGGATGCCGCTGGCTCGATTAGCGGGGCCATGGAGGCCGCCTTTGTCTCGATTACCAAGGACGCCAAGAGTGCCAGTGAGGCGATCGAGAACATGGCAGCGGCGATGCAGGAGGCGATTTCACGGTCGGTGTACCAGCAGTACATGATGCCCGGTATCAACAAGATGATCGGTGGGGTTCTGGGTCAGCCTACTTACGGATCGACGGTTCAGCAAGCTCCTACGGTCCAGCAGGGTGGCTATACGAGTGGTGGTGTCGATTCAGCAGGTGAGATGAGCTATCCGTCCCGGGGTGGCTTGGTGAAAGGATTCGCTGCCGGGGGGTTGGTCAGTAGTGGTCTGCTCTATGCGTCGCGCGGTGCGTTCACGCCGCGCGGCACCGATACGGTCCCGGCGATGCTGACACCGGGTGAAGGCGTGCTGGACCGAGATCTGACGGCGAAGCTGAGGAAGACCCTCCAGGTGCCGGAGCCGTCCCCCATGGCCAGTCGGCCGATCAACATCAATGTCAGCGCGATCGACGCGGCGGGAACCTATCAGTTCTTGCAGAAGAACAAGCGGGCACTCGCCTCGATGATGGGCAATGCCGCACAGGCAAACCATCCATCAACGAGGGACAAGCGATGAGTCTGACTCTAAAAATGAAAGCCTTGGTCGAGGCGGCGGCTTTTACTGGGTTCGGTCAGACGACTCCGGTCACGAAGGTGCGCAACTGGCGCACTGACGTGGTCTCTTACGACAGCGGAGTCGAGCAGCGACAGCAGGTCCTCGACCAACCTATTCGCGGGTGGATGATCAATTGGTCGCTGCTGGATGCGGCCGGCCGCGATCAACTAAGGGAGATATTCGATGCCGCCCGTGGCACGTGCGAGACTTTCCAATGGCTGGACGACGATGAATACCTCTGTAGCAGCGAGCAGATCGCCACGGACGGTAGCGAGACGGCCTACCAGTTGGTGTGCACGTACCATTCCGGAGAGACGTACGAATGGACCGAGACGAAGAAGGATATCGTTCCTGGCACCCTTTACGCACCGGTTGTTACCCATAGCGTGGATGGTGCGGCGGCGGAGGTCGCGGCGGCACCCGGGGCGAACGAGTTTACTCTGGACGATACCACTGGGATCATGACGTTCGGTGTGGCGCCTAGTAGTGGGGTGCTCACCTGCACGTACGAGTACTATTTCCGCGTGCGATTCGTTGAGGATATCTATACCGATCTCCAATTTGCTGCGGGCCCGTTGTACTCGGCTGCCGATCTCCAGATCAAGGAGGTGATGTACTAATGGTGCTGCGGGATGTCAGCCAATCTCTGAGTCTCTCTATAGAGCATGAGACGATTGCAGTTGCAGAACTGTACGACGTCGTCCTCCGTGATGGTACTCAACTGTATTTCACGAGTCACCACGTGGATATCGACTGGAATGGAATTACCTACGTCCACCTCCCAATAACGCGCGATCCAATTCAAACTGGCGTCAACCTGGAAATCGATTCGTGCAAAGTCTATCTGGCGGGTATCTCCGGAGACCTCGTCGAATACATACAGCAGAACAACCTCGACTATCTTAAGGTGACAATCAAACGCATTGTACGCGGTGCCTCTTATGCGAGTGATAATGAGTGGATCGTTTTTCGTGGGTATGCCGACGTAGAATTCAATCGGTCGATACTCATCCTCGATCTGAAAGTCTGGATAGACTCGCTCAACATAATGGTCCCGCGTTGCGTCTATCAGGAGACTTGTGTCTGGTCGGTGTTTGACGAGTTCTGCGGCATGGATCGGGCTGATTATGCGGTGACGGGTGGGGCGACGGGTGGCACACGGATGATGGTGTCAGATACCGCATGGTCCGCAACGCCGGTAGCACCCAGGTATGGTTCCGGCGAGATGGTGATCACTTCCGGTGACAATGCAGGCCAGCGTCGCCCGATCGTCTCCCATGACGGCAATTCCTTCGGCCTCATGTGGCCCTTGCCTGCCAGCATTGACCCTGGAGATAGTTATACAGTATACCCCGGCTGTGACGGCCGTGCGGTTCTAACGTGTGACTCATGGTACTCCAATACGGATCATTTTCGTGGCTACGTTTATATTCCCCGCGTTGAAGAAGCGATGATGTGAGAAATCTGCAACGACAACTTGTTCGGACGGTTTGGGAGTGGAAGGGTGTTCCGTTCTTGCATCGCGGCATGACGCGGCGTGGCTGTGACTGTACGGGCCTGCTTATCGGATGCCTGAAAGAGATGCTTCCCACCGCTCACTATCAGTTGCGTACATATCCGCACGATTGGAATCTGCACGCAGGATCAGGGGATTACATTCGAGAGGAATTGATAAAGATTGCATCCCCGTACGAGGGACGCATCGAGCCAGGAGACGTCCTTCTCTTCCGGTTCGGCCGGTGTATCGCTCATTGTGCTATTGTCGTCGCTGGTAAGATATTCATTCACGCTCACGTTCGGGCCGGTCAGGTGGAGACAGGTTTTCTTCGGACTCCGCAATGGGGAACTCGATTGGCGGGGACATGGCGACTAGATCCTGAGAAAGTCCAGGTGTATCTATGAGCAGTGGCACAGCTCGCGGCTATGCGGTCATGGGTGTCGCCATGATATTTGGTGGCATTGCTGGTGCGGCGGTGGGCGCTAGTTCATTTGCGGGCACGACTATGGGGTCGGTTCTGGTTGGGGCGGCCTACATGGGTGGCTCATTTGTCGGCCAGATGATGTTCCCAGCACCGAACAACCGTGACATGCCAACGGCTCCTGGTTATCCGATGCAGACTGTAGACAAGGGCATCGCGGTCAAACTGACGTACGGGACGCTTCGCGTAGCTGGCAATCTCGTGTGGATGGGGCCAAAGAGCCATTATCATGTAAGTGGCGGAAAGGGCGGGGATGATGGCCCGAAACAATATCGACGCAGTTTCCTGATCAGTGTTTGCGAAGGCCCTCGCAGTGTCCTGCGCATGTGGAAAGGGAAGCATGAGATCGATATTTCCGCCGGTACCGACAATAAGACCATAGCCGGTTCTCTCTTTTCTGCCGTTGCCGGGGAAGTCACCGTATTTCCAGGCGACGGATTCAACGAAGGGCTCGGCGCCCTCATCGGGGAAGATTTCAGCAACTATAAATACGACTGCTGTGTCCTGTTCAAGAACTACGACCTCGGTCCAGCAGATATAATCCCTGCGTTCGTATTTGAGGTAGCGCCGTATGAGCCGACCGATATATGGATTAGCAACAGTCGAGGCGTATCGCGTTTCGATAGCGAGGGGGTTCTACAGGACGCTGTGATTGGATCATATGCAGCGGTAGATGATGATATCCTACAGAACGATATTGATGATGCTGGGAATCAGTTGTTCACGTTTAAGGACGGTGGCTTTCCGACGATCTACTACCGCACAGTCGATGGTACTAATAAGGATCTTAAACCGTATGACGGTTTGCATGGCTGGTGCGATCAAGACAATTGGGGTGTCAATCTGACGGCCAGTGCTCGCGGGTGTGCGTTTAGCGTGACGGGCGACTATGCGTACATCTCTGTCGAAACGACGTGGTCATTTGGCGCGCTAGGCAATAGATATCATCTCTATAAGATCAACGTACACACGGGCGAACTCGTTTGGAGATGGCCTGAGCACTATTTGGGTTATCAAGGCCGGCCGTCTCGCGTTCGAGTCGATTGCGGTGATAACGCCTATATCCTTGTCAATTATGTACTCGGAGGTACTGGCTCGCACGCCCAGAAGATTTGTCCAAATGGTATCCAATCGGAAGGTAAGGACGCGCTGTATTCGCTTGTGCCTGATGGGTATATTCGTGACATTTGGATTGACGAAGGCTTCAACATTATCGACCCTGATACTGGAGAGCTGTTAACTGGATTCCTCTTTGCGGCGGGAATGGCAAACCTCACCCCCGTCGGTGGTGGCTCTACGATGACGTATTATTATGCGAGGTGGAAATACCTCAGAGAGCCATCATACTGGAGCAAAATCATATATCCTGCTCCCGGTTTCGCTCATTACGGATGGAGTCGGCAGTTTACAACGATTAAGACATTCAATAACCTTATCTATGTCTGCGGGACTCGCATGTATACCGACGATCGCGATGCCGTACAGATATATAATGGCTGGGGAGGGAAACTAGCTGGGTGGGATTGCGGCGACTCAGAGTATAAGCCCTATCCAGAGTACGCGCCGCGATGTATCGGGCTTGCTATGAGTGGCCGGGGCACACTGATTGTCGCCGTGCAGAGTAATGATGTCACCTGGGAGCTTACTGCCGGTGAACTTACTCCGTTGGCTAGTTATGAGACAGTATTCCATAAGGATGCCGCGATGGGAGAGGTTCGCGCATTCGATCTGAATGAAATTAAAGATGCGAATCCGGCTGATATCATTTTGGATATATGTACGAACCATCGGTCTGGTGCGAATATACCAGCAGACTATATTAACTCAACGTCTTTTGTGCAGATTCATCAATACTGTCAAACAAACGACCTTCTCATCTCAGTTGAAATCAACGCGTCACGGCCGCTCATTGATTGGATTCAATTCATATGTTCGCACTTTGGCGGATTTCCGTATTGGGTCGGCGGTCAGCTGTATCTCGGTGCTTGGCGAAACGAAGACCCGGTATTTAATATAACGCGGGATCATCTGGTGGTGGGTGAAGAGGGTGGCATTCCCGTCCAGATAAAGAAACGCAGCTATTCACAGAGTTGCAATCACATCGAACTCGGCTGGCAGAACCGAGATGACAGCTATGGCCCGGCCATCGCTCCATTTCGCGACGATGTAGATATAAGACTATCCGGTAAGCGCAGAAAGCAACAAATCTTTCTGCCTGGAATCAAGCGGGAGGAATTGGCAACCAAAATGGGCTGGCGGTATCTCATCGATTCGATGTATCGATTTTCGATGTATACATTCACGCTCGGAGCAAAGGATATGTTGCTCACACCCGGAATGGTGGGCTTCATCTCCGATGGTTTCAAACTGACGGACCAACGGATTCGCATCACGTCTATCTCGGAAGCAAAAGACGGGATCGGGCTCGACGTCGAGGCCGTAGACGATATCAGCGACCTCTATCCAGATCTCTCGGCCCGACAGATCCAGACGACCTTGCGAGTGCCGGAATACGTACCCACTCTTGACGATCTGGAAGATGGCACGGTGACGATTAAGGAGAGCGACGAGACGAACGAGTTGAGTCTATCAATCGCTCCAGGTGGTGAGTATACAGATGGCTGGCGGGTCTATCGGTCGTGGGATGGAGAGACGTATGAACTATATAATCTGGTGACCGCCGATTCATTGACGGGCGGCGAGGCCAACAGCATCGGAACGCTCTTGACTGCACTGCCCGCGGAGGCGGCTACGATATGGCGACCGTATCAAAGTATGACGGTTGATATCGGAACGATAACCGACTTGAGGACCGATGTTACCGCAGATGAGTTTTTCAACGGGCGATCCCTGGCAAAAGTGGGGGATGAGATAATCGCGTTTCGAACCGCCGCTGAGACGGATACCGAGGGCCAGTGGATCATCACCGAGCTTATCCGTGGGCTTTATGGCACGACGCCGGTTGCCCATGCAATCGGGGAGAGATTCGCCACTCTGGACTCTGATATTGTCATCCCGTTCGCCGCCAGCGATATCGGACGGACGGTCTATGTCAAAATCCTAACGGCGTATGGTGGCCTGTCGCAATCCATGGCCGACGTAGAGGCGACGGAGTACGTTGTTAGGGGTCTGGCCGTTCGTCCATTGGGGGCGAGTCTGGTGCGTCTGACGAGTGATGAGATGGATGGCTGGGATAATAGCTATTCCGGGGACTCGATTGTGCTTCATTGGGGCCTCCCTGGCCGCGATTCCGGCTTTGGTCTAGGCGGGTATGATGGGGGTGGCACGTGGGCCTGGGGTGACGACGAACTCGAACTGACCCCCCAGAGTGGCGTGACATGGGGTGCCTATGCCCAAGATCCGGAACTCCAGGCAGTCGACCTTGAGTTTCGGCATGAATCTGGAACGCTACTTGGATTCGAGACGCTCGGTGTGGTCTCGACGACGACGATTAGTAAAGCAACCGACCTTGGCGGGAACAACCCGGCGACGGTACAGGTGTATCCCGTTCGCGCGCGGCGCTCGAGTAAGGCCGGTTCGATCAGTGTGGACGATGGGAGTTGACCGATGGCAGATGTAAGCTATACCGATGAGGCGAAATTCCCCCTGTCTGAGGATGGC
>DATKWR010000547.1:0-2319 GCA_035529475.1 Sedimentisphaerales bacterium
GGCAGGCAAGTTGGCCATGCTCGGCGGCAAACCCGTTCGAGCCAAGAAATGGCCCGCCTGGCCTCAATGGGACAGGTCGGCTGAGGAGCATGTCCTGTCCATACTCCGCAGCGGCAACTGGTACAGAGGCCAGGGCAATACCGTCACGGAATTCGAAGCAAAGTATGCCGAGCTGATGGGAGCCAAACGCTGCGTTTGCACGGTCAACGGCACCAACGCCTTGCTGACCGCAATGCACGTGCTCGATATCGGCGTCGGCGATGAGGTGATCGTTTCGCCCTATACATTTATTGCCACGTACAATGTGGTCATAGGTTCGTCCGCCCTGCCGGTCTTTGCCGACACCGACCCCGAGACATTCCAGATCAATCCGGACAAGATCGAAGAGCGAATCACCGAGAGAACCAAAGCGATTCTGCCCGTGCACATCCTTGGCCTGCCTGCGAACATGGACAGGATTATGGCCATCGCCAAGAAGCACAACCTCGTCGTTATCGAAGATGCCTGCCAGGCCTGGATGGCCGAGTGGAGAGGCAAGAAGCTCGGCACCATCGGCAACCTCGGATGCTTCAGCTTCCAGAACTCCAAACATCTGCCCATCGGCGAAGGCGGCGCCGTGATAGGAAACGACGAAGAACTCATGGACAGAGTAATGTCGTTCCACAACTGCGGCAGGCCCTACGGCAGTGTCAAGAGAACCAGCGGCTACCCCATCATCGGCACCAACCGCAGGATGACGGAATACCAGGCCGCCATAGGACTTTCGCAGATCAAGCGTCTGGAAAAGGATACGCAAAGGCGCAACGAGAACGCCGAGTACCTGACTTCGAGAATCAAGGACATCCCCGGCATCGTTCCGCACAAGCTGTACGAAGGTGTCACGAGAGCGGCGTATCATTTATATCCTTTCCGCTACAAGAAAGAGCAGTTCAACAATGCGCCCAGGAGCAAGTTCCTCGCCGCCCTCAGTGCCGAAGGCGTCCCCTGCTCCGGCGGATACGGCCCGCAGTACCGTGACGGCCTGATCGAGGATGCCTTAAATTCAAAGAACTTCAAACGCAGCTTTTCGAAGGCCAGGCTCGACAAATACCGTCAGGAACTTAATTTTCCCGATAACGACCAGCTCTGCGAAGAAGCGGTATGGATCGGCCAGAATATGCTTCTCGGAAGCAAGAGTGACACTGGTGACATCGCCGACGCCATCTTGAAAATCTACGAGAACAGAGACAAGCTGGCTTAGGCACTTTAGCAAAACCTGACTTGTCATTCCGAGCGGAGCCGAGGAATCTATTGAAATAGCTCCGCGGAGCGGTTCCTTAGTTCTTCAAGTTTGGTTTTGTTAGAGCCTATTAATCGAAAAGTTTGTAAAATTTGAGAGCATATTACGTGCCCTGCCTGAGCTGCTCGATGAGCTCCAGGGCACGTTCCGTAATAATTTCGCCGGCTCCCGGTGCGAGGTTCGTGCCGGAGCCCGGCTCGTAGCCGCCTTCTTTGTAAGCGGCGCGGGGGCAGACGTAGCCGACGGCATCGTTCGCAAGTGAAACGACAAAGAGATTCTCGATACCGGCTTTCGCTTTAATCTCCAGGCCGATTTCGACCAGGACCTCGCCGGGCAGTCCCACGATATAAACATCCCCGATTCTCAGAACCTGAATCTCGGAGTCCTGAGTCTCTGCGTCTTTGCCGACGCTCAGCAATCTTTCCGGCGGCAGGTCTTTCTTTATAGGGAGAGCGATCGTCCGTTTGAGCGCACTTATCTTCACGTCGTTGCACGGCTGCGTAAACTGGATATGCCGCAGAGCCGCCCCGCCGAGCGCCTTGCCGGTTTGCATGCGGGGGTGCGGCCTGTTCAGCCGGACCGGATTCATATTGCCTGCCGTGCCCAGCAGGAAAATGCAATTGCCGCCCTCCGCCTGCTCGATAACCTGGGCGGTGTAGCCGGGATAGTCGGCCGATATGTAGAAAAATTTATCGCGCATCGGATCCCCGCTGACGGGATGGCAGGCATAATTGACCACCGCCGCTACCATCGCACCATCCGAATCATCGACTCGCAGCACGCACAGCTCAGGATCGATGGGGCCGAACGTCAAATCCGGACTCGCCGGCGGCAGGTTAAACGTCATCGCAACCGTGCCGTCGGGCTTTTTCGTCCTGCGATTATAGACGATCTCCGTCATTTCGCCTTTGCCGACGCCGAGATTGACCTCTCTGATATCCCTCTCGGCGAGCATTATCGAATCGAAAATTTTCTTCTTGAGGATTTGGACATAGGATTCGTCGATTTGGGCTGCCGCCGCATCGGGCCAGTCACTGGCG
>DATKWR010000548.1:0-2257 GCA_035529475.1 Sedimentisphaerales bacterium
TGCAATCTGGATTATCCGACCGCGTCCAATTCATTCAATCTGCAGCGGTGCATTGTAGGCGAGCACGGCTATTTCAGAATGCACGGAAGGAACAGGGAGAAATGGTTCAGCAAAGCCGGCCGGGATGAAACGTATGATTATTATTACAACGATGAGGAGCTTTCACAAATAAAGGGGCGCGTCGAAGGATTGGCCGGCGCCTTCAAGACGCTTACCGTTATCGCTAACAATCATTACCGGGGCGCCGAGCTGGCCAATGCGATCGAGCTAAAGGCCCTTCTCAGCGGGCAAAAGCAGCCCGTTCCCGAAGGACTCTTGAAGGCGTATCCGGACCTGAAAAGGATTGCATTAGATGGGTAGATGGAACGTAAAGGGCCATCCCTTGGAATCAGGACGATATGCGCGCCGCCGCTCTAACATGCCGAAGTTATTACAGCCTTTTGAGAGGCTCAGTCTCGGTGCAGCGATGGGTTGCCGAAGCCGGGCAGTGTGGCTACGGCGCGATTGCCTTGGCGGACGTCAACTCGCTCTACGGCGCGGCGGATTTCTATAAAGCAGCGGCGCAGGCGAATATCAAGCCCATTCTCGGCGTAGAGATTCTGACCGACAGCCAGCGGGCCATATTGCTGGCTGAAGACAGGGTGGGTTATAAAAATCTTTGCCGGATCACCACGGCGAGAAATCTCTGCCCGCGTTTTGACCTGGTCGAGCAGATCAAATGCAACAATAAAGGGGTCCTCTGCATTTCTAATCAGCCGAAGCTTCTGCATGAGCTGAAAGACTGCCTCGATAAGGATCATCTGTTTGCAGCTTGTCACGAGCCGCATCAGGTTGAGCGTGCGAAAGCCTGGGCGATAGAGCCTCTGGCGTGCACGACGTTAAACGTCATTGATGGCGATGATATCGTTACCGCCAACCTGCTGGCTAAGATAAGGCAGCTCAGCGGGGCCGGCGCGGGACCTTCGGATCATTGCGGATTCAACCCGCTTGTAGCGGAGCAACAGCTCAGACAACAGTTTCGCGATTACCCCCAGGCCATCGGTCACGCCGAGGAGATTGCGCAGCGATGTAACTTCAAGTTATTGAATGGGAAATATCATCTGCCTCGAATCAAGCTTGGCAAAGGCAAGAATGGCGATGGCGAGCTGGCGAGGCTGTGCCACCTCGGACTCGCCAGGCGATACAAACCCGTGAGCAAAGACGTCCTCAAGAGGTTGGAGCATGAGCTGGCCGTTATCCGAAAGAGCAAATTCAGCGACTATTTTCTCGTGGTCCACGACATCGTTAATTTCGCCAAACGCAATGACATTCCCGTGGAAGTGCGCGGCTCGGCCGCCGGCTCGCTCGTGTCTCACGTGCTGGGTTTTACAAGGGTCTGCCCGATAGAGAACCATCTGTATTTCGAGCGTTTTATGAACCCCGGCCGCAAAGACTGTCCCGATATCGACATCGATTTATGCTGGAGGAGGCGCGACGACGTCATAAACTATTGCTACGAGAACTGGGGCCTCGACCACGTCGCCATGATCTCGAACATCAACAGGTACCGGCGCAGAAGCGCGATTCGCGATACCGCCAGGGCGTTGGGTGTGAAGCCGGCGGAAATAAACCGGCTTATCAGGGATCGCGCGGTTCCCGCAGATTCGGCCGTCTATGGACTGGCGGAGAAAATCATCGGCGTGCCCAGGCATTTGGGCGTTCATTGCGGGGGAATCGTGATCACTCCATCGCAGGTCAGGGACATCGCCCCGCTGGAGCGTGCGACCAAGGGTGTCATTGTCACCCAATACGACAAAGACGCCGCCGAGGCCGTGGGCCTGATTAAGATCGACCTTTTAGGCAACCGGGCCCTCTCGACGGTTAACGGAGCGGTGAATATTATCAGAGGTAGGGTGGGCAACTTGTTGCCCACGCGGACTTGTTCAGCGTGTGCAATCCCGTCAGGGACACCTAACGGCGAAACGGATTTTGCACACCCTACGATCTCTATCGACGGCATCGCTCCGCAGGACGACAAGACGGGAAAAATGCTCAGCGCTGGCGAGAGCCTCGGCGTATTTCAGTGCGAGTCGCCCGGCATGAGGCAGCTTCTGCGCGGCCTGGGCGTCAAAACCAAAAAAGACGTTGCGATTGCCTTGTCCTTGATAAGGCCGGGACCCGCTTCGGGGGGGATGAAGGCCGAATATATCGAGCGGCACGTCAACGCAAAACCGTTCGAGTATCTGCACCCGAAGATGAAGGACATGCTCGGCGATAC
>DATKWR010000549.1:0-14771 GCA_035529475.1 Sedimentisphaerales bacterium
CACGAATAACAAGCAAACCGCCACATTTTGCCCCCGCCTCATATATAACCTATATTTTAACAGGGCACTTACGGAAGACTGCCGCAAAATCGGTACGCGGAAGGGAGAGTTATCGGCCAACAACACGCCGCAGTTCGTTTCTTACCCCTTAGGGGCGGATGGAGGATTCAATGATGGCGGGGGCAGCAGAGATTGACGATTGCCGATTGACGATTGACGATTTGAAACCTGTCTGCCGACAGGCAAGATCGAAAATCGCATCGCTTGTCCTGTTTTTTACATGTCTGGTCTTTTGCGGTGGCGCACTGGGCGTCCAACCAACGCCGGCAAAACAAGCCCGTTCGTCCAGCGCTCTGCGCTCGATGGCACGGGTCTATATGGCGTGCGGCGGCTACGAAAAGGCGCAGCCTCTGCTGGAGACGGCATTGAATCAGGCACAAACGACGAACGCTTCTGATTCCGAGCTGTGCGCCTGCCTGATTGATTTGGCATACCTCTACAAGGAGCAGGGTAACCTGAGTCAGGCCGAGACCATGTGCCGGTTGGGTTTGGCGCTGCAGGAGAAAATCCATCACGCCAATCATCCCTACGTGGCAGACACGCTGAGGATTCTAAGTGAAATCTGCCGGGGACAGGGCCGATACGAAGAGGCCAAAAGCACGCTCGATAGAGCTATCACAATAATGCGCACGGTCCGTCCTGAGGACGGCCAGGAAGTCGCCCCTTTCAAAGTCGATATGGCTCGCCTGCTCATGGCGCGGGGCGATTATGCGAATGCGGAATCTTACTTCAAAGAAGCGATCACTGTGATCGAGAAGAGCTTTGGCCCCGAGCACCTTTATACGGCCAAAGTCCGCTGCAGCCTGGCGACTCTTTATTCGCTACAGGGCAGGAATGCCGATGCTGAAACATTGATTTGCCGAGCACTGCCCATCTACGAGAAAATCCATGGGCCCGACCACCACTTTCTCATCCCGCTCTGGCTGGTCAAGGCAAGAATAAACCAAACCCAGGGCCGGATGGCAGAGGCGCAAGCGCTGCTTGACAAATCTTTGCGAGTGGCCCGCAGTAAGCCCGATTGCGGGCGCCTGATTCAGAGCGAGGTCCTGAGCGAATTGGGCGAGTTCTATCTGTTGAGCAGGCAATTCTCGAAAGCCGAGAACGTTCTGCTGCAAGCCGTGGAGATGTTCGAAAGCGGGCACCCCGTTGAAAGTGCGGCCGCTCTCCATGCTCTGGCCCGCGTGTACGTGGAGAAGGGCAAGTACAGCGAAGCGCAAACCCTGTGCCGCAGGGCGCTGGATATCCTCGAAGGTGTTTCGGACCAGGCCCACCCAAGAACGGCTGACGTGCTGGAGACACTGGTCCAGTTGAACCGCAGGAGCGGAAACGCAAAAGAGGTGGCAAGGCTGGAGCAGCGCGTTGAAGAGATTCGCGTGCTCAAACCGGCAGTTTACACTCCGGCTGCAAAGAGCATCCAATAGCCGGTATTGCGTTGAAAGAGAAGTTGCCGCCAGGGTTCGGTTCGTCCCTCGCGGCAACTCCATGCGTCACAATCAATAGGCGTTTCGCCCCGTCGAGCTATCCGCCCAGGGCAGCAAGTCGTGCCGCCACAAAAGCCGCCACGTTCGCATTGCCGCCATTGGCCAATGGGGCAACATACCGATCCGCCGCGAATGTTATCGACTCCTCTGTTGAGAAGTTCATGCCATTGTTCAACGCGCCCACGTAGGCCGCCAGAGCATCGAGATATTTTCCAGCCTCTGCGTATTGGCTGCGGGGGTCCGTGTTGTTGGCTATCGCGCTGGCGATCGAGGTCATCTGTTCCGGGGTCGGCGGAGCCGTGCTGGGAGCAATCTCGCCGATCACTTGCGCCAGCGCAGCTACATGGGTCCCATCGGCATCTCTAAGGATGGCGGCGGAGGCTTGAAGCTGCGCGCAGGCATTGCACGGCTGGACCTCTCTGGAGGAGGCCAGCGTATTGACGACCCAGATTTGCATCATTCGCTTATCGACTCCCAGCTCGCTCGCGGCCCACGTCATCAAAGCGGGGCAGCCCGAATACTCCAGTTCAACCGGCTCGGGAAGCGGCGCCGCCGGCACGAAGGGCAGCACAGGCTCAGGCGTCGGAGGCGGCGGAGGAGGCGGAGGAGGAGGAGGCACTACAATCGCGTTGACCGTGATGCTCACGGAGGTCCCGGTGAATTCCGCACCCAACTGACCATCGGTCGCATAGTACGTGAAACCGTCCTCTCCGGCGTAGCCCGGCTCAGGTGTATAGGTGAACGTGCCGTCCAGGTTCGGTGTCAACGTTCCGTGCGCCGGACCGCCGAGCAGGGCCGCCGTGAACGGGTCGCCGTCAGGGTCAATGTCGTTGGCCAGAATGTCGATCACAACGGCAACGTCCTGATTGGTCGTCGCCGTATCCGCCCCTGGAACGGGCAAGGCGTTCGTCACGTTGATATAAGCCGTCGCCGGCGCCGAGGAAACGCCGGTCTGCCCGTCGCTGGTGGTATATGTGAAGCTGTCCTGGCCCACAAAGTCCTGCGGCGGAGTATATGTGAACGTTCCATCGCTATTGCGAACCAGGGTGCCCGGGCCTTCATAAAAGAAGGAGTCCACCGTGAACGGATCGCCGTCAGGATCCGCGTCGTTGATCAACACGTTAATCCCGCCCACGGAATTACCCATGTGAGTGTCTGTAGTATCGTTCGCCAGATTGGGCAGGGTGTTGGTCACGGTGATGGTCACGGTAATCGGATCGGTATAAAGTTCGCCGTCCGTGGCGATATAGGTGAAGGTGTCGGTGCCGACGAAGCCTTCCTCGGGCTGGTACGTGTAGTCGCCGGTCTCCCAGTCAAATTCCGTCAGCTCGCCATTTGAGGGCTCGCTGGTCAGAACGGCTCTCAGATTCCCGCCGTCGGGGAGACTGTCGTTCTCAAGGACGTTGCCGCTCACAGAGTCGTTCATGTGAGTGGTCGTCATGTCAGGCAGGGTAATCGGCGGCAACGGAGGAGGCAAATGAGGCGGCATCGGGCAGTCAGGACACTGCGCCGTGCGGTCCTCATCGATATCGAGAACGGCGTGAGCGTTGCCATCGGTTTCGTCCCAGTCGGCAGGGTCATCGCTCGAACGCACCTCGGCCGTTCCCGTGCCTCCGCCGGCTTTGGCATAGACGTGAATGGGGTTGCTGCCGCCGCCGTTGATGGAGATAACGCCCGGCCCTTCAATATCCTTGCCTGCATGAATCAGGACGGATGCGTCTGAAGGACCGTTTTCCGACGTGTGGGCGGAGGCATCGATTCGTTGCTGCGGCCCAAGCGTTATCGTCACATTTGCACCGGCGCAGATGTGAACGTCCGAGGTGCTGTAATATTTTCCGTGGGCATTGACGATGACCGACCCTGCGATATCCACGTCGCCGTGAACGGAAACCAGGCACGTTCTGGCCTGCCCAACCTCCTTGGTTTCGGAGGGCACCTGATTTGTGATTGTTTTGATATTCCCTCGGATGGTCAAGTCGCCGGAGGCTATGATCGAGACTTCGTCGTAGCTGCCGCCCTGGACGATCAATTGGCCTGTATCAATGTCCCCATAGTTGTTGGTGAACAATCTGATCCTGCCAGGCTCGGCTACTTTGTCGTTGGAGGGCACCTCGGTGATGATTTCGCCGACCTTAATTCCTCCCGCGCCCGCCAGCATATAGACACTTCCGCCGGCGGTGGTGTGAATTCTGGTCGTGACCGGGTCGCCTTGGACTTGCGACAGGAATGTAATGCCGCCCGTATCATACTTGGTGCGAAGCGCGATATCGCCGCTTCCGCCCGTGATCTCCCCGTCGCTTATGTTCTCCACGACGATATTACCAAGCGTCTTTGAACCGGCCACGAGCTCCAGGTCCGTCCCAGCTTTCGACTGCTCTTCCACCCATTTTTCATAGAGCGTGTTTTCAGCGGCATCGGCCGGTATATAGCCATTGGCTATGGTCAGCTCGGGGGCTTCGACAAGCAGCGACCCGCCGTCAGCGGTCGTAGTCCCAACCCCGTTGAGCACAATCGACTCAGTCGCTATCAGGCTGATAGCCCCCCCGCCATCTGCATCGATCGTTCCGCTGTTCTCGAACCGTGCCGCGTCAACGGTTATCGTGCCGGCCGCAGCCGCCAGGGTGCCGACATTGCTGACGGCCCTGGAGAAACGGTCGCCCGCAGCCAGGATGATTGTTCCACTGTCGGCGGTAACGGAACCCTCGTTGACAACATCAGGTACCGCGTCCACCGGTTCCGTTCCAACTTCGACCAGGACGCTGCTGCCGTTCTGGCCAAGATACACCCTGTCGCCGGCGGCCATGACGACCAGACCTTCCGGGGCCAGGATCGACCCTGAGTTCAGGACCTTCTGGCCAATCAAATAGACGCTGTCGGCGGTAATAGAACCGAGGTTCTGAACAGTCCCCTGCCCGTCTCGGAACACCATCAGCTTGCTTTCGTCCGCCAGGATGGCGTTGAACGCATCGTTCGACATGTTCAGGCCCGAAGCGACCAACTGCGACACATTGACTTGGGACCCTTCGCCGAAGATTATGCCGGCCGGGTTCACAATAAAAATACGCATATCCAGGCCGCTGAGCGTGCCGTCAAACTGCGTTGGGTTGCCCGACATGATTCTGTTGAGCACAGCGGAGTTGCTGAGGCCCCCTTCTTGCAGGAACGTCAGACTCTCGGCCGCGCTGGTATTGATGCCGCCGGAGCCCGGAGCCCCCCACTCGATGACGGACTGTGTCTGGTTCACCGTGACGGCGGTGTTGGCGCCGTCGGTAACGATCGTCCCGGTACCCACCGTGAATGCGCCGCCGGCGGGGGTGGCCAGCACGGCCGGCAATGACGTGTTCAAGACCAGGCTGTACGCCAGGAAATAGACTATCCCCCTTCGTAAGTAACCTTTTCTGTTGATCTTCTTCAAGATTTGCATTTTCGCATCCCTGCCAAATGTGATGGTTGTTTCAGGTGGTGTTTATATACTGCCCTTCCGGCCTATATTTTATTCCCTGGATAATTCCCCCCGTACCATCATGAATACTTCCGTTCAGTCAATATAGTGAATCGGCAAATACCCGTCCAGATCTTCTACTTTTTGTGTGACGATTTGTTCGAGAATTCTTCCAATAATGTGCTGCCGGTTTGCCGCTCAGAGGGGCCGATTCATCATCGTTTGACGGGGTCATTCGAGCCTTAAGGCTGAATGCAAGCAGCGGCCCCGAGGCGCCAGACGGTGCCACGTATTCGCAAATGACTTGTTCTTAGTATTGAAAACGGCTCTGCGGGCACCCGCAGGAATCTGCGTTGAACCGTCGAAGTCATGAGCCAATTGTCAACCGGGAATAAGAAGACTGACAGGGTGGGCTATTGCCGGACCAGGCGGCAGATTGAACCCATGCCGCCACTGCTGGGAATGCACATGCCGCAAGAAACAGCGTTAACAGTATTGATAATGGCGTTTTCCATACTTCAGAGTGCCCTCCCTCTGGACGCTGGCGGTGGATTCGACTTTGGTCGCGGCCCATCCGGCTGGACAGCCGAAAACCGGAGGAAAATTTTTGAAAAAATTTTTCCGCCCACACCGGTTGCGCTCCGTCTGCGTGCGAAAACTGCCTGGCCGTGAACCAGCCCATGCCAGGCGAGTTGTGCCGCTCCGTGGACAAAAGAGCGACGCGAGAGTCAACCTGAACGTCAATGGATCGAAAAAAACGCAAAATTTGTCTGGACAGTTTGGAGCCGGGTTGTTATCATCACGCTTTCAGGAAGTTCGGTAAGTTAGAGTTTGCATTGATTCGAGGTGATTCATTATGGCACATAAAAAAGGACAAGGCTCTTCGAGAAACGGCCGAGACAGCAATCCACAGTATAGAGGTTTGAAGCTCTTCGGCGGCCAGGCGGTCAAGGCCGGTTCAATCATCGTCCGGCAGTGTGGAACGAAGTTCTTCCCCGGCTCCAATGTCGGCATGGGCAGGGACTACACGCTGTTCGCCACCGCCGATGGAGAGGTACGTTTCCAGGGCCGAAAAATCCACGTCGTCTGACAAGCTTAGGAACGACCGAGGAATATTCAGGATGGTCTAAGTGCCATCCTTTTTTTATACTGAACTTTTGCAAAATTGAAGTTAGGCATATATTATTTCAGAAAATCCGTTTCACGATTTTCTGAAATAATCGGCGACCGGATCATACCCAACATACGCGATGCGGATGCTATGTTTATCGACCAGGCACAAATCCAGGTGAAGGCGGGAGATGGTGGGCACGGCTGCGTCAGTTTTCGGCGGGAAAAATTCATTCCCAAAGGCGGCCCCGACGGAGGCGACGGAGGAAAGGGAGCCGATGTCTATTTCCAGACCGTCGAGAATCTCGATACCCTGCTGGACTTCGCCGGCAAGCACCATTGGCAGGCCCAGAACGGCCAACCGGGCTCGGGCAGCAACAAATCGGGAGCCAGCGGCGAGGACCTGATCATCAAGGTTCCGCCGGGCACGCTGCTTTACGACACGGACCTCGATTTGCTGCTCAAAGACCTCAGCGAGGTTGGCCTGAAGGTCCGCGTCTGTCGGGGCGGAAGAGGCGGAAAAGGGAATAAGGCCTTTGCAACGTCCACCCACCAGACCCCGCGATACGCCGAGCCCGGCAAGCCAGGCCAGGAAAGAAACATGAGACTCGAGCTCAAGCTCATCGCCGACGTGGGTCTGGTCGGGATGCCGAACGCCGGCAAGAGCACGCTCATTTCGCGCTGCTCCGCCGCCAGGCCAAAGATCGCCGACTATCCCTTCACCACGCTCGAGCCGGTACTGGGCATCGTCGAGTTAAGTGGCTACCGGAGATTTGTCATGGCCGATATCCCCGGCCTAATTGAGGGCGCTCACGCCGGCGCGGGCCTCGGCCACGATTTTCTCAAGCACATCGAACGCACCAAAATCCTCGTTCATATCATTGATATCATGCCGACGGACGGCTCGGATCCGGCGCAAAACTATCGAACCATCCGCTCGGAGCTCGAGCAACACAGCAAGGCCCTGGCCGCCAAGACCGAAATCGTCGTCGCCAACAAAATCGACCTCGACCCCAACGGAGAAACCGTCGCGACTCTGAAAGAGACGCTGAACAGTGAAATACTCCCGATTTCCGCGGTCACCGGACAAGGACTCAGGGAGCTTTGCGAACTCCTGTGGCAGAAGGTTAAGCAACTCCGAGAATGAATCTCGAAGACCTCCGTCCAAAGTGTGGCATTCCCGCACGCCGTTCGTTATGGCAGGTTTTCGAGGTCGGCCAGGTCCCGGTGTGAGCGTTGAGCAATCTCAAGAACTCTTTGAAGTCGTGTGGTAGATGGGTCGTAGCCATAGATAATCTGCCGCATCAGCTCAACGGCCTCCAGGCGTTCATAGGGCGTCTGGGAAAGCCAATATGCTTTTTCATCCGACGGCTCAAGAACGGATGCCGCTGCAAAAGCGGTTCTTTGTAGCTTTGGAAAATCGACCTTGCCCATAAACTCACTATACCAGAAAAAGGGGCCCGCGTAAATAGGACTTCAACGCGGATTTGTGCGATCGTGCCACAGCCCTGAGAGACCCAGAGTCTTTTTTCAAATTGACTCGGTAACAAAACTCGGCAATAATATCATGTGCGATCGACGAATCACGAGATACGAGGTCATGAATATTATCGCGATAGATATTGGCAGTACGAACATTGCGGTCGGATTTTTTCTCGGCGGTCAGGAGCAGTTCATCGAAACCATCCCGGGCGACTCGACGGAGAAACTGACGAGCTGCCTGAAGTCCGCATGGGGCAAG
The DNA here is from genome assembly GCA_035529475.1 of Sedimentisphaerales bacterium. Classification (GTDB taxonomy): domain Bacteria; phylum Planctomycetota; class Phycisphaerae; order Sedimentisphaerales; family Anaerobacaceae. The sequence continues at coordinate 7,835 of DATKWR010000549.1, forward strand.
ATTCCCGTCCTCGAAAGCTCGAGGGAAAAGAAACGCGACGGCGTCATCGTGGTCAGCAGCGTCAAACCCGCCTGGACCGACGTCATCAGACAAATCGCCAGGGACGAGCTTGACGAAGCGATTCACATTATCGGCAAAGACGTCCCGCTGCCGATGACGCTCCGGGTGGACGAGCCGGACAAGGTCGGCACCGACAGGGTCGTTGCGGCGGCGGCGGCCTATGCCGTCGTTGAGGACACCGTGGTGATCGCTGACTTCGGCACTGCCGTCACCATCGACCTGGTGGACCGCAACGGCGTTTTCCTCGGCGGCGTCATTTGCCCCGGTTTCGAGATCAGCGCAAAGGCATTGAAAGACAATACCGCCCAATTGCCGAACGTCAAAGTCACCAGGCCCGAAGCCCCCTACGGCAGGAACACCGCCGACGCCATCAATTGCGGCCTGTATTATTCCATCGTGGGCGCCTTGGAGGAAATCATCAGGCGCTACGCGGAAGAACTTGGCGCGTGGCCGCAGACGATCATTACCGGCTCGGGCGCCAAAACGATACAGACCGATTGCGAGTTCATAGACAGCTTCGTGCCCAACCTCGTCGTCACGGGCATCGTCCTGGCCTACAAGAAGTACCTCAATGAGACGATGCAATAGGTGCAGCGCCTCGCATTGAATCGTGACCACGCCGACGTGGGCAGAACCATGCACGAAACACGATATACGAAGTACGAGAAATGAGCCTCTTTGCCGCCGCTATGACCGGCTTGGGGACCGGTGCCATATCGACTGTCCAGGTTTTCGGGGATTCCGCTGAGACCCTTTTGAAACAGATATTCAGGGCACAAGGAACCAACCCCCCTACCCTCACGACAGGCAACATCCTGCTCGGCACAATCTGCGAGGGGAATCGAGTCATCGACCAGGTTACTCTCGGCTGTGAAGGCCCTGCGACTTTCGCTATCCACTGCCACGGCAATCCGCTCATCGTCGAAATGATCATGCAACTGCTTCAGCGCCGAGGAGCCACATTGCTGACGCCTGAGCAGTTCCTGGCCAGACTTCTTACGATCCAGGAGCCTGACAACACAATCAAAGTCGAAGCCCAATTAGTTCAGCCAAAGATCAAGACCCTCCAGGGCGCAAAAATAGTAGCCGGCCAGGTCAATGCCGGACTGGCCCAAAGAGCACAGGACTGGCCCGGGCAGATGGACGAAATCGTCATCGACAAAATCAAGGCCGAGGCAACACAGATACTCCAGAAGTCGCAAGCGGGTAAGCTCATTATCTACGGCTGCACGGCGGTCCTGGCCGGCCCGCCCAATAGCGGCAAGAGCACCCTCCTGAACTACCTGGCCGGCCGGCAGAAATCAATCGTCGCCGATATTGAAGGCACAACAAGAGACTGGGTCGAAGCCACGTGCCGGATCGGCCCTTTGTTTGTAACGTTGATCGACACAGCGGGACTCGGCCGGGAACTGAGCGGAGACGAAGAAAGCATCGAAGAAGCCGCCCAGAAGCAGACTACGCAAATTCTCGAACGGGCCGACCTTGTCCTGTTCGTTCTGGACAACAGCCAACCCGCAGAAGAGTTTGATGACCGACTCCTTGAAGGAATCGCCGATAAGAGAATCATCACGGTCCTGAACAAATCCGACTTGCCGGCGCGGTTCGACAAAGGCAAACTACCCGGAACGTTCTCAAACACAGTCCACATAAGCGCCAAAGAAGGAACCGGCATCGAACAGCTCAGAGAAAGAATCCGCGGAACTCTCGGTGTGGACGACTTCGATCCCCAGCAACCCATCTGCTTCACCGCCCGGCAGGAAAATCTGCTCAAACAACTGACAAATGCCAAAGCCAACCAGCGGGCAGTATCAACCATAGCCGAGTTGTTACACGGCCAAGTGGAACTAAGCTAAGCTTGCCAACGATTCCTGTTGGGCAAGGTTAGCTTCTCAGCAACCGCTTGAACTTCTCCAATATACCCTCCTGCTCAGGAATCTTGCCGAATTCCAAAAGCCACTTCTCGATATGCTCCAAATCAATGGCGCCTTTATTCTTAGCGAGAATAGCCTTCACGTCTTCTTCATCAATGGCCCTGCCGGCAACCATCTTATGAATAACAACATCCTCGCAGGATGCAAACTTCACGGGATAGTCATCGATAAGCACCTGCTTGGCATTCGTAATTGCTTGTGCTTCGTAGAGGGTAAAGGAGAAGATAAAATCCACTCGAATTTTCGAATCCGGCTCTTCGGCCGGAAGCACCTTCGTCTCTTGCGCGAAATCCTGTGGATTTTCAACAAGCAGCCTTAACTTCAACTCTCTGCACACCTCCTCAACGGAGGCAAACTCATCGGTGTCCACGCCGAGAGTGATATCGATGTCCCGCGTCAATCTCGGCCTGCCATATAACAGAACCGCTTGCCCACCGATAATCATATAGGGAATTTTTCGCTCGTCCAAATGCTGGGCTATCTTTCTGATAAGACATTCTATCATAAGCCCACTCTGTTTATCGCCCTGGCGATTCTCAGGTCCACGTCAAGCCCGTCCAGCATGTTTTCGGCATTGATCGCCCCTAAAGACACGGCCTCTCTGTGGAGCGTCTCGTAGATCGCCAACGCCTGATGGAAGGTAAGGTTTTCCTCCGCATCTAACCTGCGATGAAATTCATCGAGTTTGTGTCCGTTTTGTATCATCGTCTCAATCATTTTATCTGTTTGCGACACGCTGTACAGTAATAAATGCCGAAAGAGAAGTGTCCTGGCTTGTTCAAGAGCCCGCTTGTTGTATAATCTGCCCCTATGACCCCGATGGATGAAAAACTGTCGCCTGCGATGAAGCAGTTTCAGCGGTTCAAGCAGAAGTATCCGGACTGCATTCTGTTTTTTCGCATGGGCGATTTTTACGAGACCTTTTACGAGGACGCCAAGGTCTGCTCGAAGGTCCTGGGCCTGACGTTGACCAGCCGGAGCAAGGGCGAGAATCCGATCCCACTGGCCGGCGTGCCCTACCACGCGGTCGAAGGGTATCTCAAGAAGATGCTCCAGGCCGGCTTTAGAGTCGCTGTTTGCGAGCAGGTCGAAGACCCGAAGACCGCCAAAGGCGTGGTCAAACGCGACGTCGTGCGAATCGTCACCCCCGGCACACTCACAGACGATATCCTGCTGGACGCCAAGGAAGACAATTTCCTCTGCGCCGTCAGCCTGGGGACAAGAAGCCGGGCCGTGATAAGCTGGGTCGATATTTCAACGGGTCATTTCTTCGTCCAGGAGCTTCCCGAAGGAAAGCTACTCGACGAGCTGCTCCGGCTGGCGCCCGCCGAGTGCCTGCTGGCCGACCGGCGAGGAGAGCTGTTTGAAGCCGAGACAAAGAAGCTCGTCGCCGATATCAGGCAGCTCACCACCGCCATCATCACCGAACGCCCCGGATGGTACTTCGACCCTTATCAGGCAAGGCAGCGTTTGCTGAAGCATTTCGGCACCGCCACGCTCGAAGGTTTCGGCATCAACGACAGCGACGACGCCCTGATCCCCCCCGCCGGCGCCGTCATCGAGTATCTCAACGAAACACAACGAACCGCGCTCGGCCACATACGAAGTTTGAAGAAGATCAGCCGGGAGAATTTCCTGCAAATCGATCCGGGTTCTCTGCGGAGTCTGGAGATCCTGCGAACCATTCGCTCGGAAAGCAGAAAAGGCTCGCTGCTGGACTGTCTGGATGAAACCATCACCGGCATGGGGGCCCGAAAATTCAGAAACTGGTTGTGCATGCCGCTGTGCGACCTCGGCGCCATTGAGCAGAGGCAGGACGCCGTCGAAGAAATCAGCAACGCCGATGCGCAATTAGCAGAGATTCGCAGACTGCTGGCGAATATCTCCGACACCGAGCGCATCGCCGCCCGCATCAGTACGCTTCGGGCCAGTCCAAGGGATTTGGTGGCTCTGGCCGGGACGCTGCGTCAGATCCCGATACTGCGGGAAATCCTGAGACGATTCCGCGGTGCGGGCCTCACGGAGCTGGCCGGACAATGCGACAGCATGGACGAGCTTGCCGACCTGCTCGAAGCGGCTATCCAGCCGGACCCGCCTTCACATCTGCGCGAGGGAGGCGTCATTAAAGCGGGCTTTTCGCAAGAGCTTGACCACCTTCGCTCCATCTCCAGGGATGGGCAAAGCTGGCTGAGAAACTACCAAAAACAGCAGGCTGACCGCACGGGCATCGCCAACCTGAGAATCGGCTATAATAAAGTCTTCGGCTACTACATCGAAATCAACCACTCCTCGGCGAGCAAGGTTCCCGCCGATTATGTCCGCAAGCAGACGATCAAGAACGCCGAGCGCTATATCACCGACGAGCTCAAAGACTACGAGACCGAGGCCCTCAGCGCCGAGGAAAAGGCACTCGAATTAGAGCAGCAGCTTTTCGAGCAGCTCCGGCGGCAGTGCGCTCAGTACGTCAGCAGGCTCCAGGGGCTGGCCGAAACCGTCGCCCAGTGCGACTGCCTAACGGCGCTCGCGTTTCTGGCCAAGCGGCGAAACTACATTCGACCTAAGATAACCAATGGAAGCGAGCTTGTCATTCACGAAGGCAGACACCCGGTCCTGGCGCAGATGCTCGGTTCCGATTTTGTGCCCAACGATGTCGAGCTGGGCGGCAGTACGGGTGACATCGTTGTCATCACCGGTCCCAACATGAGCGGCAAGAGCACCTATATAAGGCAAGTCGCCCTGCTCGTACTGATGGCGCAGACCGGCTCATTCATCCCCGCCAAAGATGCGCAGATCGGTCTGGTCGATAGAATCTTCACCCGCGTCGGCGCCTCCGACGAATTGGTGCGGGGCCAATCGACTTTCATGGTCGAGATGACCGAGACGGCGAACATCATCAACAACGCCACCGGCAAATCACTGGTCATTCTTGACGAGGTCGGCCGGGGCACGAGCACTTATGACGGGCTTTCGCTGGCCTGGGCGATCACCGAGCATATCGCGAGCCAGCTCAAGTGCAGGACGCTGTTCGCCACGCACTACCACGAGCTGACCGAGCTGGCAGAGCTGTTTGCGAACGTGAAGAATTGCAACGTCGCGGTCCGCGAATGGATGGACGAGGTTGTCTTTTTGCACAAAATCCTGCCCGGCGGAACAGACAAAAGTTATGGCCTCCACGTCGCCAAATTAGCCGGCGTCCCGAAAACCATCCTGGACCGGTCCAAAGAGATTCTGGAGGAGCTGGAGAGCACATTCCAGAAAGAAGCCGCCGGCGAACATCTGGCCCGTCGCAAGACCAAAGAACCAGACAAGGACACCCTGTTCGTGCAGAAACATCGAAGCGTCCTGGAAAAATTGGCCTCGACCGACGTGAATAACCTGACGCCCATCGAGGCCATGAATCTGCTCAATGGAATAAAGAACGAAATGAACCAGGCCCAGTAGCTGCAAGAAAGAGGCAAACATGGTATTCTACCGTTGCACTGTGTGACCCACTTTTCGTATAATCGTGTGCACACGGAATGAAGATAATACGGGTTAAACTATGATTAGCGATAAGCTTATAGATGCCATCAGAACACGTTTGGTCGATGCGTTCGCTCCCGAAAGGATCATCCTTTTCGGCTCGCAGGCCAGGGGTACGGCCGATGAACGCAGCGACGTAGATATCCTGGTCATTTGTCCGTTCACAGGTAAACGCCGCCATTTGATGCTCGAGATGGACAGAGCCCTGCAGGGCCTGGGCCTGGCGAGAGACATCATGATTCTCACGCCGGAAGAATTCGAGCGCGACCGCCACATCCCCGGGACCATCGCGAGGCCTGCCTGGAGAGAAGGAAAAGTGCTTTATGAGAACGCCCGATGAGCCAGTTGTACGTATAGTAAAGCAATGGCTTATCCATGCCGACGAAGACCTGTGCATGGCAGTCCATGCAATGACTCTGCAGGCCGGTGAGCCCCCGTACCGTCTGATCGCGTATCACGCCCAACAGTGTGCGGAAAAATGCCTAAAGGCATTTCTTGTATGCTGCCGTGTTGATTTTCCGTACACACATAACATATCCACTTTGCTGGAATTATGTGGCGAATACTGCGATTGGGCCGGTGAATTGCAGGATGCAGAGCGATTGACTCTTTATTCCATCACAACGCGTTATCCAGGAGAAGATGAGGAAGTAAGCCGAGCCGAAGCAACCCAAGCTGTCGAGATCGCTCAGCAGGTTCGAAACAGAGTCCGAATTGAATTGAGAAAGCTCGGCGTCGATCTGCCGGAGTGAGCGGACAAAAATAAGTAGAATGACTTTATCGAGAAAGGGCGAGACTATGAAAGTCCCTCAGAAACTGAAACTGGTCGTCCTGTCCGGCGTTTTGCTGTTGCTGGCGGGCTGCACGGAGGTCGAGATCACCGGCAGGCAGCAATTCAACGTGGTTCCCGATTCGATGATGAACTCGATGAGCTTCCAGTCCTACGGCGAGTTTCTCTCCACGCACAAGCTCAGCGCCAACGCCGAGCAGACGCAAATGGTCAAGCGCGTCGGCGGCCGAATCCAAAAGGCCGTCGAACAGTACTGCCAGAAGAACGCCATCGAGGATCGACTGGCAGACTACAAATGGGAATTCAATCTCGTCGAAGACCCCAACGTCAACGCCTGGTGCATGCCGGGGGGCAAGGTCGTCGTCTATACGGGCCTGCTGCCGGTCGCCCAAGGCGAAGCCGGTCTGGCGGTGGTCATGGGCCACGAAATTGCACACGCCTTCGCCAAGCATGGGGCCGAGCGAATGACCCAGGGCCTGCTCGTGCAGATGGGAGGCATCGCCCTATCGACGGCGTTGAAAAACTATCCCGACCAGACCAAGAACCTCTTTATGCAGTCCTATGGCGTCGGAACACAAGTCGGCGTGCTGCTGCCCTACAGCAGGGTGCATGAGAATGAGGCGGACCATCTGGG
>DATKWR010000550.1:0-5845 GCA_035529475.1 Sedimentisphaerales bacterium
CTTGAAGAAGTTCAGGGATTCTCGCTCGGCACACGGCAAGTACAATAGCGAAGTAAGATGACCTGAGAACAGATAGACCACCTCGGGTTTTCCCATCGCTTCCCACAACCGGTCGCCGCATTTTCTGGGAACGACGTTGTCGAACGCGGCGATATACATCAGGACGTTTCCGGCGTCCACGTGCGGCGCCAGTGCGACGGGGTCCGTCCGTACCTTGTCGGACAGCTCGGCCCGGAGCACATCCGGACTGACGCCCATTTCGGCCAGCCCTTTCATGTAATCCTTCACGCCGCCCAGTTTGGAGCCTAAAGCGATGTCGGCCATACTGCCGCCGGCAAGACCTATCACGCTGCACTTTAACCGCTCGTCAATCGCCGAGACAACGCTCGCCCTTATACCGCCAAGACTCACGCCCATACAGCCGAGTTTATCCGCATCGACCTGTTCTCTTTCGACGAGGTAGTCCACGACCTGCCTGCCGTCGAGCACGGCCTGCCGGAAGTAATCCTCCACCTGCTCGGCGCTGGCGATATCATCCAGACGGATCCTGCGATTATACATCACGGCACAGTTGATACCGTTGCTCACAAAGCGCCGGGCAAAACCCTTGGCGCAGAAATCAGCCTCATCCGGTATCGGCCAGATGATGACCGTCGGGAATCTTCCCTCTTTGTTCTGCACGTAGAAATCGAACCGGATGTTCGCCGTGTCAAAGACATTCAATGCCGATGGAAACTCGACGCGCTCGATCACATAGCGTTTCTTGCGCCCGACGGTTTCGACTTTCGCTTCGATGCTCTGCTCGGGATAGCTGTAGTATTCAAGCATTTCGGCAGTTCTGGCCTTGGGGCCGATATAGGCCGGGTCACACGCATGGTGTGAACACGAGCAGCCCAGCACGACGCTCAGGAGCAGCCCGCCCAACGCATGGCGGGCCGGTATCGACTTGGTGAATTGCCCGAACTTCATGGAATCCCCCGATTGTTGCAGACGCGAAAGGCACTCAACTTATCCGGCCTTTGTTCCTCCACCGCTCTTGGCGTCCTGCGAATCCGCGTGTTTGCCCTTGACCGGCGAGTCCGGAACTTCGGCCTCGATAACCGGTGCACTCGCCGGAGAATGTCCCGGCAACTGCTGCATGATTCCGAACCAGGCCTTCTGGAAAGCCTCCTCCATCGACATCGGTTCTTCTTTGATCTTTTCGCTTGCCAGGGTGATGTCAGAGGTCGCGCTGAAAACCCTGCGACCGGTCTTCGTTTCCCAAATCTCCATCGACAACATTCCACTGACGATTTGAGTGTTGAGGAATTTGGTGCCGAATACCGAAAGTCTCCCCTGGCTCCACCGTTTGATATCCAACAAGCAAGGCAATACGAGATAATCGGCCCCAATTTCATTGGCCAGGAATTGAAGGTCTGATTTTCTGAACAGTCCATTTTCCTCGTAGAATTTCATCATGTCCGCGTGTTTTTGGCAGAGGTCCTTTTCGTTCAGCTTGTTGACAAGGTCCGTGAAGGACAGAACTTCGAGCCCGTCGCTGCGTACGGTTCCTGCGTACGATTTGTCATCAAAGTCCAGGAATGGCAGATCAATGTGCCCCTTCTCTTCCTGCAGTTCCTTCCAATTCTCTTTCAGCGCCCGCGCCAGGGAGTCGGAGACCGTACTTCTGTGCTGCTCCTGTCCGGTGCTGGTTTCCGCCAGAAGAATGTACGTCCGGCCTTCGAGTCTATGCGTCAACTTATATTCCTCGGAAACAGGACTGACTCTCACCGTTTGGGATTCCTGCTCCAGCGCACCGGAACAACCCACCAAACACAGAGAAACCACCCCAAGCAGGACGACTGCGGAAATCGGTTTGAAACTGAGCCTTGCCATTGTCAACCACCCCTCTGTTCTCATGTGACATCGTTATTTCTGCTCGACCAGTCCCTGGAATTGACATAATCCGTCGCGGTATAGAAAATGATTGCGATACGTGAAAGCGACCATCACCCCCCGGTAATCAAACCACCCCCATACGATCTATTGGAATTCACTATATCACATTGTGTCCCCGAAGTCAAGCGAATTCCGGGTCATCTTGGCGGGGGGTCGGAAATAGCGGCAATTTTGTGTGGATTTGGCAACGCCAGGAAGTAGAATGTTCATCTCGCGGACCGGCTGGTCCCAAAAAACCTTCCCGTCAGGCTGCTTGAGGCCTGTGTGGAATTACCGGACCGGCTTCGAGTCGCGATTGTCAGTGAAGTATGATTTCAGGAACGATTTTGATCAGGAGATGAGTATGAACAAAGTGATTGGCTTTATACTGGTGTGCGCGATTCTCTTTTCCGGCTGTGCAGAAAAGAAGCCCAGCTTCACGCTGGTTGACAGGACGGCTGGTGAGACGCCCGCCTCGGCGCAGGCGCCGGACGTAGCGGAGCCAACGAGTGCCACGACCGTAGCTCCCGCCGAGAGCACGACCGCCGAGCAGACCTCGGCAAGCCCGGTTCAGCCGAAGCATGAGCCGGACGTGATCTTTGTGCCGACGCCCCAGGACGTGGTGGACAAGATGCTCGAATTGGCGCAAGTCACAAAGGACGACGTGGTCTATGACCTGGGCTGCGGGGACGGCCGGATCGTTGTGACGGCGGCAAAGAGATACGGCTGCAAGGCCATCGGCTTCGACGTAGATCCGCAGCGAATCAAGGAGTCGAAGGAGAACGTGGAAAAGAACGGCGTCGGAGACCTCGTTCGTATTGAGCAAGAGGATGTTTTCACGCTCGATCTGAGCAAGGCCAGCGTAGTTACGCTTTACCTGCTGCCCCGTCTGAACGTGAAGCTGATCCCGCAGTTGGAGAAGCTCAAGCCCGGCTCGCGGATCGTCTCGCATGACTTCCGAATGAAAGGCGTCGCGCCGGAGAAAACGGTCACGCTCACCTCCGAGGAGGACCAGGCCGAGCACAAGATATTCCTCTGGACCGCGCCAATCCAGAAAGGCAAAAAAGAAGACTCCCCTGCTCAGTGAGGTGTTTATGGCAAGAATCGCTACCGTATGCGTTGTGTTCTGTTTGTGGGGTTCGTCGATCCTCGCGTCCGAACGGCCGGCTGCGGATGCGGCGGGGATTTCATTCCGCCTGACGCCCGACGTCCTGCACGGGATCGATTCGCGCCTGTTCGGTCAGTTCATGGAAAGACCGAGCTGGGGCGAGATCGGACCTGAAGGGGCGCGCATTGGCGGGACCCGGAAACTCCAGCCTCGCGTGCTGGAGTTGCTCGCGAAGATGGAGATCCCTGTGGTTCGATTTCCCGGCGGGACCGACGTGGATTTTCTGGACTGGTGCGACATGGTCGATAATGTGCCGGGTCGAGCGGCTCAGCGACCCATCAGCACGGGCCATCGCGGGCACAAAGTCACCAACAACTTCGGCTACGACGAATTCCTCCAATTCTGCGAAGACGTCCGGGCCGAGGCCATCATCGTCGTGAATTTCCGAGACGGTCTGCTCAAGAAAAGACCTTTGAAGGAAGCGGCGGAACACGCAGCGGCATTGGTCGCTTACTGCAACGCACCCGTGGGGAAAAAGCTGCCGGACACGATGTATGACTGGCCTTCCCTGAGGGCGCGCAACGGCCGGTCGCAACCCTATAAGGTCAAGTACTTCCAGATCGGCAACGAGACCTGGGCGTTCGTGAGGCAACTAAAGGAACTGGCAGGCGGCGACGCGGCTCAATGGTACGCTGAGTGTATGGCCGCATACGTCGAAGCGATGCAGGCCGTCGATCCTTCGATTGAAATCATCGTCGATGGCCAGGATGGCGAGATGTCGGGTATTGTCCCACAGGTGCGAGAGCGGGTCGGAGATAAGGTGGCCTATTTTGCCACGCACTTTTATTGTCCCTGGGCTATCACACGGGTGCTGAAACGCGGCCAGGAGGTCCCAATAGGCGAGATTCCAGCCAGTGACATCTGGGGCGCCTGGGTGGCTGTCACGGATTTCGATGCCAACGGCCAATCCGTTCTCAACCATCCTGGCTTCAACGCGGCGCGGCGGCACGGCTACAAGGTCGCGGTGACAGAATGGAACTGGAACGGATGGTGGCGATATGAAGGCCCGCCGCCGGCCCTGAATTCGAGTTTCGCCAAGGGCCTCGGCGCCGCCGGCTATCTGCATGCCTTCATCCGGGCGGCCGATGTAATCGGATTGGGCTGCCAGTCGATGCTCGTCGGCAACGCATGGGGCATTCACGCCATAAAAGCGGACGCCAAAGGCGAGATTCCTCCCTATTATATGCCCACCGGCCAGGTCACCATGTTCTATTCAAAGCACCATGGGGACAAATTGCTCGCTCTTGAAAGCCGCAACGTACCGATGTACGAACAGCCCTATCAAATGGGAGGCATTAGGCCCAGCAAGAAAATCGCCTGCATTGATGCATTGGCGACAGCCAGTGAAGAGCGGATCTATCTACACGCTATCAACCGCAGCTTCGAGCAGACGCTCGATATCGTTGTTGATGTTTCGGCTTTTGGTGGCCTCGACGGCCGCGCCGTACACCATCTTCTCGAAGGCAGGCTCAACGATGCCCCGGAACCTGCCCAGGAACGACAGATCGGCCATATAAGCCAAAGAGACATACGTTTTGACGGCAATACACTTGGGATAACGCTGCCTCAAAGGTCGGTTTCGTGCATCGAGTTCGTGCAGAAATGAAAGGGCGAGGCCATGATTAAGCGGTTTGCCCGCTGGTACTTCAAGACTTCACTGATTCTTCGGATTATTGTCTGTTTCATCGGGGGCTCTCTGATCGGGGCGGTCTTGTGGTATCTGTCCGAGACGGCGGGAGCCGGGGCGGAAGGTCGGACGGCCGCCGAGAAAATCATCCCCTACGTCTCCCCGTTCGGCCAGGTCTTCGTGCACATGCTCAAGATGATCGTTGTGCCGATCATTTTCTTCTCGCTGGTGACGGGCGCGTCCAGCTTGCCCATCCGGCGGTTTGGACGCATCGGGGTCAAGGTCATCCTGTGGTATCTGTTCTGTTCGTTTGTGGCCGCAATTCTGGGCACGTGCCTGGCGCTGGCCATCAATCCGGGTTCGGGGGCAAATCTGGATGCGTGGCAGAAGCTGGCGAACGTTACGGGCGCCCGAGCCGACGACCTCGCCCGGCAGGCAACGGGGGAAGGGCCGCTTTCGCAACTGTTGCTGAATCTCTTTCGCAATCCCTTCGAAGCCCTGGCCGGCGGGAACTTTCTGCCCATCATCGTGTTCGCCATCATGTTCGGCCTTGCGATCCGCGTGTTGATTGAGGCCGGGGGCGAACAGCGCGTGAGCCGCCTGGAAATGCTCAGTGACCTCGTGGAGGGCTGCCGGGACGCGATGTTCAAGCTGGTGGACTGGATACTCGAATATTCTCCCATTGGCGTGCTGGCGCTGACGATCGTCAATTTCGGGCTGTACGGCCCCTCCATCGTGGGGCCCTACGTCAGTGTAACGATCGGCGTCGTGCTCGGGATTATCGTCATGATCTTTGTCGTTTATCCCGTCCTGCTGTGGGCCGTGACGCGACAGAATCCGATGAGTGTGCTCAGGCGAATAAAAGAACCGATGATCATGGCCTTTATCACGCGCAGCAGTGCGGCGACGCTGCCGGTCTCGATCAAGACCGCCGAGGAGGAGCTGGGGATTCGCAACGAATTGGCGGGCTTTTCGCTGCCTTTGGGAGCGACCATCAACATGGATGGCGTCTGTGTCCACCTGCCGATGTTTGCCGTCCTGGCCGCCAACATGTTCGACATCAAGCTGACGGTCGGCTCTCTCGTGATCCTGGTGATTACCACGGTGCTTTCCTCGATCGGGGCCGGCGGCGT
>DATKWR010000551.1:0-4062 GCA_035529475.1 Sedimentisphaerales bacterium
CAAGCCGGAGGTGCAGATGGTGGCCGTCTGTGACGTTGACAAGACCCATTGTGACAGAGCCAGGAAGATCGTGGACGAGCGGTACGGCAACGGCGACTGCAAAAGCTATCCGGACTTTCGCGAGCTGATCGGTCGCGGCGATCTCGACGCCGTGCAACTCGCTGTACCCGACCACTGGCACGCGATCCCCGCCATCGCAGCGGCCCGCGCCGGCCTCGACATCCACGGCCAAAAACCGCTGGCCCGCTCCATTCGGGAGGGACGCGCTATCTGCGACGCGGTCCAGCGGTATGGACGCGTCTGGCAGACCGGAAGTCAGCAGCGGTCCGAGTGGAAGTTCCGCCGGGCCTGTGAGCTCGTCCGTAACGGGCGCATCGGCAAGATACAGAAGATCGAAGTCGGGCTTCCGACCGGGGGGGGTACCGACGTGAAACCTGTGATGCCCGTTCCCGATGGTCTCGATTGGAATTTCTGGCTTGGCCCCGCCCCGAAGGTGCCTTATCGCGGCGTGGCCCACTGGGACTGGCGCTGGATCATGGATTATTCGGGCGGCCAGCTTACGGACTGGGCCGGACACCACATCGATATCGCCCACTGGGGGATGGGCTGGGACCTGACCGGTCCGGTCGAAATCGAGGGCAGGGGCAACTATCCCAACGAGGGGCTCTATAACGTTGCCACCGAGTACAAGTTTGCGTGCAAGTACGCCGACGGGATTGTGATGACCGTCGCCAATAACAAGCAAATCACCCAGGGGGCCAAGTGGTACGGCGAGAAGGGGTGGATTCACGTCAACCGCGCCGGCCTCAGTGCGTCCGATGAAAAGATCCTCAAAGAAGAAATCGGCCCCAACGAGATACGACTCTACGAAAGCCGGGACCACAAACAGAACTTCCTCGATTGTGTCAGGAGCCGCAGATTGACGATTTGCCCGGCGGAAGTTGGGCTTCGCTCGATCAGCGTGGGCTTGCTTGGCGAGATCGCCATGCTGACAGGCCGCAAGATCAAGTGGAACCCGCAAACCGAACAGATACTCGACGATCCGCAGGCCAGTGCACTGCTTGGCCGGTCCTATCGAGAGCCGTGGGTCCTGTGAACGCGATTCGGTCAACAACTACGACCACAAGGAGCACCAGAATGAAAAGATACATAACGCTCTTATTTGTATTCTGCACGGCGGGCATTCTGTGGCCGAACGAATCCTGCGCCGCAGAAAAGGCATGGCAAAATCTCTTTGACGGCAAAACCCTTAACGGCTGGATCCAGCGCAACGGCAAAGCACAATACACCGTCGAAGACGGGATGATCGTCGGAACCACCGTCCTGAACACGCCGAACAGCTTCCTCTGTACCGAGAAGATGTACACCGACTTCGTCCTGGAGCTGGAGTTTCTCGTCGAGCCCGGCATGAACTCCGGCATCCAGATTCGCAGCCACAGCTTCGAGCATTTCAAAGACTACCGCGTTCACGGCTATCAGGTTGAGATCGACACCTCGGATCGGGCCTGGAGCGGCGGCATCTACGACGAGGCCCGCCGGGGGTGGCTTTACCCGCTCAAGGACAAACCCGAGGCCCAGAAGGCCTTCAAGCAGAATCAATGGAATCACTACCGCATCGAGGCTATTGGCGACAGAATTCGGACCTGGGTGAACGGCATCCCCGCCGCGGACCTCCAGGACGACATGACCTCAACCGGTTTCATCGCCCTGCAGGTCCACGCTTCCAAAGAAGCGGGGCGGAAGATCAAATGGCGCAATATCCGCATTCAGGACATAACCCGCCAGGAAAGCAAAGGACCGTTGAAGACCCTGATTGTCGATGGCCAGAACAACCACGACTGGAAGGCTACTACCCCCGTGCTCAAGACCCTGCTTGAGAAAACCGGCCTGTTCGCCGTTGATGTGGCGACCTCACCCGAAAAGGGCCAGCCGATGGACACTTTCAAGCCGGACTTTGCCAAGTACGACGTCATTGTCGCGAACTACACCGGCGACGACTGGCCCAAAGAGACCCAGGATGCACTGGTCAAGTACATGCAGAACGGCGGCGGCCTGGTCATTTTCCATGCCGCGGACAACGCATTTCCCGGCTGGAAAGAGTGGAACGAAATGATCGCCGTCGGAGGGTGGGGCGGCCGGAATGAAACCTCCGGTCCAAAAATCCGCTACCGGGATGGCAAGGTCGTTCTTGACAATTCGCCCGGTCGCGGCGGCAGCCACGGACCGCAGCACGAATTCCAGGTGATCATCAGGGACCGCCTTCATGCCATCACCGCGGGCCTGCCCGAAAAATGGATGCACGCCAGCGACGAGCTTTACAGCGAGTTGCGAGGCCCCGCGAAGAACATGACGATCCTTGCCACCGCCTACGCCGACCCGGCGAAGAAGGGCACTGGCGAGCATGAGCCGATGCTCTTTACTGTGCGATATGGCAAGGGCCGCGTCTTGCATACCGCGCTCGGCCACGGTCCCGATCAAATGGGCTGTGTAGGGTTCATCGTGACTTTCCAGCGTGGAACGGAGTGGGCCGCGACCGGGAGAGTGACACAGGTTGATGTTCCGCCGGACTTTCCCACCGCCGACAAGGTGAGCCTGCGCTCGTCGCTTTCGGCCCCCTATGAAGCCATTGAGAACTACGACTTCGGCACGTCTCGCCGGGCGTTGGCGGCCATTGAAGAAGAGATCCGAAACGTCCCGCCGTCTTCGTTTCCGCAAGTCGAGGCCAGACTGCTCAAGGTCCTGCAATCCGCCAAGATCAAATTTGCCGGTAAGCAGTTTATCTGCCGCATGTTGCGTCGCGTCGGCTCGGCCAAGTCCGTGCCGGCCCTTTCCGAGATGCTGGCCGACAAAGAGCTTTCTCACATGGCACGCTTTGCGCTTCAAGATATGCCTGCTCCGGAGGCCGGGGCGGCTTTGCGCAAGGCACTAAGCAAGCTCGACGGCGATCTGCAAATTGGCGTCATCGGTTCGATCGCACAGCGCGGCGACCGCGAGGCTGTGTCCCAGATAGCCCAATTGACCAACAGCGGCAACCTGGCCACCGCTCGCGCTGCGATTGAATCGCTGGGCAGAATCGGCGGACCGCAGGCGGCCGATGCTTTGTCTCGGGCTAAAGTGCCCGAAGGTCTCAAGGCCGCACGTGACGATGCGTACCTGATGTGCGCCGACAGTATGCTGGCCGAAGGACAGAACAAGGAAGCCGTGGCGATTTATCGCCAGATGGCTGCTCCGGGCAACAGTACCTGGATTCGGATCGCCGCATACAGGGGTCTGG
Organism: Sedimentisphaerales bacterium; assembly: GCA_035529475.1. Classification (GTDB taxonomy): domain Bacteria; phylum Planctomycetota; class Phycisphaerae; order Sedimentisphaerales; family Anaerobacaceae. Next base: position 3,275 of record DATKWR010000551.1, read on the forward strand.
TGCAGGCCGAAAAAGCAGACGCGGTGCCTCACGTCCTGGCCCTGCTGAAGGATCCCGACCTCGACCTCCAGCGTGCCGCCGGCAAGTTCATCACCGAAATGCCCGGCCCGGCCATCACCCAGGCCCTCGCCGAGCAACTCGGGCAGCTCGGTGCGGATGCTCAGGTCGTGTTGCTCAGCGCGCTGGAAGGGCGGGGCGACAAGGCCGCAGCGCCGCACGTCGCTAAGATGGTCGCCAGTACAAGCGAGCCCGTCCGCATCGCCGCAATAGAGGCCCTTGCGGTTCTGGGTGATGCGTCCAGTGTCGAGCTGCTGGCGAAGGCATCAGCAGACGGTTCCAGAACAGGCAGGGCGGCCATGGACAGCCTCGGCCGGCTCTCCGATCCGGGCGTTACCGGGGCGCTTGTTGCCGTCGCACGCAGCGATGCTGCGGTTCCCATTCGCGTGAATGCGATTCAGGCGCTGGTCAATCGTCATGAAACCGAAGCCATCGACGTTTTGCTTGCCCTGGCCGCAGACAATAATCCCGATGTTCGCCAGGCGGCTTACAAAGCCTTTGGCGTATTGGCCGGCCAGAGTGAATTTTCCAAGATGGTTTCAATGCTCATAGCCGCCGCAGGTGACGCCGACCGCGCGGGCATCGAGCGTGCGATGATCGCCGCGACCGCAAGGCTCGAAGCCCCGGATGCGGCCGCTGTGATTGCCGGGTTAGCCAAAGCGGACGATACCGTCAAACCTCATCTGCTGGCTGTGCTTGCCCGCTTCGGAGGCCCGGACGCCCTCGGTGCG
>DATKWR010000552.1:0-2668 GCA_035529475.1 Sedimentisphaerales bacterium
GTACACAACCTGGCTGATGCTCGGTGAAGCCGTCTCAAAGATAGAGCACATCGCCGGTGTGCCGCTGGACCCTGACGCAGCACAGCAGCTGCATGAGGTCTATCTCGCAAAGGGGGTGCTGGCCACTACAGCGATCGAGGGCAACACCTTGACGGAAGATGAAGTGCGGGAGCATTTGGCAGGGCGTTTAAAACTCCCACCGTCGAGACAGTACCTGGGGCAGGAAGTAGACAATATCGTTGCCGCATGCAATCATATTGGTACTACGATCATCCTCAAACGTTCCAGCCCCATTACAGTAAAAGAGATTCGAGAGTACAACAAGCTGGTCTTGAGGGATCTCCCGCTCCAGGAGGATGTCGTACCGGGCGGGTTGAGAAAACACTCTGTGATGGTCGGAAGGTATCGTGGAGCGCCGGCGGAAGACTGCGAGTTTCTGCTTCGAAAGTTCTGCGATTGGCTGAATGCTCTCGATCTTCCGAAGGGCCTTGAGCAGCCTTATCCGATTTTGGCTGCAATTGCAGCGCACCTGTACTTTGTATGGATTCATCCCTTCGGGGACGGCAACGGACGTACGGCCCGCCTGATCGAGTTTCGGTATCTTCTGCAGGCAGGTTTCCCGACGCCGGCGGCGCTTCTGCTCAGCAATTTCTACAATCTGACTAGAACCGAATACTACCGCCAGCTGGACAAAGCCGGAAGGGTAGGAGGTGATATGGCGGGGTTCATTGCCTATGCTGTCCAGGGGCTGGTGGACCAGCTTCGGGAACAGCTGAAGGTCATCCGTGAGCTGCAATGGGATACCGCCTGGCGGAACTACGTATACGAACGGTTCGGTGAGGTTTCGCCCGCAAATCTCCGGCAGCGAAGGCTTGTACTCGATCTGTCCGGGATGGAGGAGAACGACTGCTGGGTCCGGGTTACTGATATACCGGAGCTTTCGGCGCGACTGGTGCATGAGTACGGAAGAAAATCACAGAAGACGCTTTCGAGAGACCTGAATGCTGTTGAGAAGATGGGGCTGATTGAGCGGGAAGGGCGGCGCGTACGAGCGAACAGGAGACTGATCCTGGCATTCAAGCCCGTTCGTGTATCAGCCGGTTCAGAGATACCATAGAAAAGGCGGGAGCCGGAAGCTGATGCAGTGAGGTCGTAGGCCTCACTGCCTCGAGCCCGGAGGTGCTATAACCACCATGTCAAATAACATGAAACATGAATGGACCTTTCGGTCCCGCTTCAGGCGGCACGCCTTTGGATGGCGTTCACAACCGGCAATACAGCGGATAAAGGAGGCGGTGTCGGAAATAAAAAAGACGGCTCGTAAGGACTCTGTTCTCGGAGCCGAGGGAGCGGTATTGTTTCTCGAGAAGCTGTCACCGGCCATTGAGCAGGTGGACGGTTCGTCGGGTGCCGTCGGCACTGCGGTCAATCATGCCATTGAAGCTCTTGTGCCGATTATTGCCAGGGCACAGGCTGAGGATAAGCTGCGTGACAAGTGGCTGGAACGCCTCTGTGAGGCAGTAGAGGATGATAAGATGCCCTACATCGAGCTGCTTACCGATTATTGGGGAGAGCTGTGCGCCACTCAGGAGTGCTCCTCCCGCTGGGCGGACAGGTTCATCGGTACGCTGCGACTGGTCTGGAACCGGGCCCCGGGACAAAGGTTGTTTTTCAAATGGACTTCTGCCTGCCTGAGCGCTCTATTAAAGGCCGGAAGAAATGAAGAAATAATTGAGCTGCTCGAGTCTGCACCTTTCAAATTCTGGCACGAACGGACATGGGGAGTGAAAGCCCTGACGGCCATGGGCAGAAAGGCCGAAGCGATCCGCTTTGCCGAGGATTCACGTGGATCGAATGATAACTCTGTCTCTATCGCACAGGCCTGTGAAGAAATACTTCTGGCGAGTGGTATGGTTGAGGAAGCCTACAACCGGTACGCCATCGAGGCCAACAGGAAAAGTACCTACCTGGCAACGTTTCGTTCCATTGCCGGGAAATACCCGAACAAACAACCGGCTGACATTCTGAACGATCTTGTAGCCGGCACTCCGGGTGAAGAAGGCAAGTGGTTCGCTGCGGCCAAGTCGGTGGGACTCTATGACGAGGCAATCGAACTGGCCAACCGTACCCCTTGCGACCCCAGGACACTCACCCGGGCGGCGAGGGATATGGCGGAGACTGAGCCGCTGTTTGCTGTCGAGGCCGGCATGGCGGCCCTTCGGTGGCTCGTTGAGGGGTACGGCTATGAGATATCGGATCTGGATGTAAGGTCAGCCTACGAATTTACTATGACAGCCGCAAAGAACGCAGGATGTGAGCATGAAACCTTTGAACGAATACGTAACCTGGTTGCGAGTGAAGTCCCTGGCGAGCGGTTTGTCAACATGGTCCTCGGCCGTGAGCTTGGATTGAGTAATAACGAAGGAGAAAACCGCTAAAGTTATGGTTGCAAAGGTATGGTTTCAGTATACATGATTAATAAAAAGAACAGGCTTGTTGTCTTTTCCGAGTAAAGTTGAGCCGAATGAATAAAGGTACAATGAAAAAATAGTGCACCTCCAGTATAATATAACTAACCATAAATACAGGAGGTGCACATCCATGAACTACTTAGGAATAGACTATCACAAAAAATTCAGTTACGCAACAATGATCACACAAGAGGGGG
>DATKWR010000553.1:0-4382 GCA_035529475.1 Sedimentisphaerales bacterium
TCTGGGCTTCGAAGCCAAAGAACTCTTTGGCCCATGAGGTATCCAGGCAACGCCTCGGCTGACCGTCCGGCTGGGTCGCATCCCAGACCATTCTGCCCGCAAAGCCCGTCATGTCTCTTATCTTTTCAGCAAGCTCCTTGATGGCGATCTCGAAGCCGGCTCCCACGTTGACCGGCTCCGGGCCATCGTATTTCTCGGTGGCCATCGCTATGGCTCGGGCCGCATCGGCAACATACAGGAACTCGCGGCTGGCCGAACCGGTGCCCCAGAGAACAACCTCGGGGTGACCTTCATCGACCGCCGTACAGAATTTTCGAATCAGAGCAGGGATGACGTGACTGCTCTGCAGGTCGAAATTATCGCCCGGGCCGTAGAGATTGACCGGAAGCAGGTAAATGCCGTTCAATCCATACTGCTGACGATAGGCCTGCAGCATCACCAGCAACGCCTTTTTCGCAACGCCGTACGGCGCATTGGTCTCTTCAGGATAGCCTCGCCAGAGGTCTTCTTCCTTGAACGGCACAGGTGTGAATTTGGGATAGGCGCAGATCGTGCCGATTTGGACGAATTTCTTCAAGCCTCGAATTCTGGCCTGCTCGATCAGGTGCAGGCCCATCGCCATATTGGCATAGAAGAACCGGCCGGGGTTTTCGCGGTTCGCCCCGATACCACCGACTTCTGCCGCCAGATGGATGACTACCGTGGGTGTCAGATCGTCGTACATCCGGGCCACAGCGGCTTGGCTGGTCAGATCGTACTGTTCTATCGTCGGAACCAGAAGGCTCTGGGCCGGCACGCCCCGGCTTTGCAACTGCTGCTGGAGATGTTTGCCTAAGAATCCCGCTCCGCCGGTGATGATGATCCGCTCTTTTGTCAAGTCCATCGTTTAGCTCTTCCAGGTTGCCCCGTTGTCGGCAAGCAGCCGTTCTTTGCGGGCGCGCTCCAGGTCTGCATCGATCATCATGGCGACAAGCTCCTCGAAGCCCACCTTGGGTTCCCAGCCCAGAACCCGCCTGGCCTTGGAGGCATCGCCGCAGAGCACGTCCACCTCCGCCGGCCGACAGTAGCGAGGATCGATCTCGACGTACTTGTTGTAATCCAGTTTGACGCGGTCAAAGGCCAATTCAAGAAACTCCCGAACCGAGTGCATCTGACCCGTCGCGATGACGTAGTCGTCGGGTCTATCCTGCTGGAGCATCAGCCACATGGCTTCGACGTAGTCGCCCGCAAAGCCCCAGTCGCGCCGGGCATCAAGATTGCCCAAGTAGAGCTTCTCCTGCAGCCCTTCCTTGATGCGCGTCGCGGCCCGTGTGATCTTGCGGGTTACAAAGGTCTCGCCGCGGCGAGGCGATTCGTGATTGAAGAGCATTCCGTTGCAGCAGAACATGTTGTAGCTCTCGCGGTAGTTGATGGTCTGATAGAAGCTATAGACCTTGGCACAGGCATACGGGCTGCGCGGATGAAAAGGCGTGGTCTCTTTCTGGGGAACTTCTGCCGCCTGGCCGAACATCTCGCTGGAAGACGCCTGGTAGAACCGCACCTTCAGACCGGTATCCCGGACCGCCTCCAGGAGGCGGACGGTCCCGACCGCATCGACCTGAGCGGTATAAACCGGCTCATCGAAGCTGACGCGGACATGGGACTGGGCGCCGAGATGGTAAACCTCGTCTGGCTTGATCTGAGCGAGCAATTCGCGCAGGCGAGCGCCGTCGGTCAGGTCGCCGTAGTAAAGCCGCATCCGTGCCCGCGGCTCGTGAGGATCGGTGTAGAGATGATTGATCCGCCCGGTGTTAAAGGAGCTTGAGCGGCGAATGACGCCGTGGACTTCGTAGCCTTTTTCGAGCAGGAATTCGGACAAGTAACTCCCATCCTGTCCCGTGATGCCGGTGATGAGTGCTTTTTTCACCATTGGGAGCTCTCCCCAAAGAGTACTACGCTCTGAGCAGACCGAAGTTGGGTCTCAGAGGCCAGAAATTCATGCCGCAAAATAACACAATGAGTCGCATGGAGCAAGTTCATGTAAGTCCTCTTGTGAGAAGGAGGACCGAGTTTCTCGGGTGGACCACCCCGGCCGGTGATCCCAAACGGCTACACGCTGGGCACTTGCGGCTGTGGGCCATCGCCCAACTCCTGCTGCTGATCAAATTCATAGGCGGGTATCAGGTTAGCTTGCTTGACAAGCTCCACGACGCTCTTGGCCCCGAGCTTACGCTTGATAGAAGCGCGATGCGTCTCAACGGTCCTGACGGCGCGGTTCAGCCCCTTGGCGATCTGCGCGTTGGTCTTGCCGTCCATGATCAGTTTCAGAACCAGCTTCTCGGCAGGGGTCAAAGCCACACGTGCGCCCACGGCCCCCGACAGATGCTCTCGCAGTATGGATTTGACCTTTGCCAGAAAGTCGTGCTTTCGCAGAGGTTTCTCGATGAAGTCTTCGGCTCCTGCCCGAATGGCCGTGACGGCCGTCGGTACGTCGCCGTATCCGGTGATGACCAGCACGGGCAACCGGGGGGCAATGCGCTTGGCCCGTCTTAGGACTTCAAGCCCATCCATTTCAGGAAGCCTCAGATCCGTAATGAGCAGATCACACGTCCCTGAGCCCAACTGGGCGAGACATTCAGCGGGATGGACAAAACACCGGACGGTCAAGTGGGCATCCTGGAGGGTCTCCATGACAGCCATGCACACCGCCGGCTCGTCGTCGACAAAGAAAATCTCGCCTGGCGAATGATCCGCCTTCGTGGTCATCATCAACCTGTGGTCCTTGGTCACCGCGGCTTTCCAGAGAGCCGCAAAACGTGCCGGTGAAGCGCCGCAGCCATGTTATCCTTTCGCTTGGGCCCAAACCGGGACAGCGATTCCCATGCTCGTTGGCGCGCCTGCTACTAAACGAATAATAATTATATGGCATCTCGTGACGGTTGTCCATTCCGGCAATTATTCTTTTTGTGATCCAACTCCGTTTCACATCAGAACGTCTGAAGGAAACATGTAAGGCCAAGCCCCTCTCTTCGGGCCTGTTGTGCGGGAGCAGCAGCGGGCTCTCAGATAGCCTCCGGCTGCCCGTTCCTCAAACCGCCTGGGTCTCTGTTGCGATGTCGTTCTTACAAGCTTCGGCGCCGCCGCAGCCAGTTGACGCAGCCCACTCCGAGGCTGCAGAGAATCAGAGCGCCCGGCGCGGGGATGACTCCGTTACTGACAAAGGACTCACTGCCGCCATTGCTGAACCCCTGAACGTGGATGCCGATACGAAGGGTCCCGAAGGCGAGCTCGTTGACGACGTCATCGAATACTCCACCGGTTTTCAGATCAAAGATGATTCCGAGAGACTCGCCCGGGTTGACTCCAAGATGTTCTACGGGTGGGTCCGAATCGGCAGAGAAGCCCACCGTCGTTTCAAAAGGCGGGACGGCGTTGTTTGCGCCCGGCAGGTTTGGCGGAGACGCAAGCTGCGAAAATTCAACAAGGCCGGGGCTATTGACGATCGAAGCGATGCCCAGCAGGGTCCCGTCGTCGAAATAGACATCCGTAATGGATGACGCCTGGGGTCCTGTGTTGGTAAAAGCGAAACGTATCTGGCCCGGACCGAGGTCAAACAATTCAACAAACAACTGCGCTTCACCAATGGCGGCGTTTCCCGGATCGTTGTTCGTGATGTTGATAAAGCTGTACGTGGGCGCGGCGTCGGCATCCACCCAACACAAACTCAGAGCCAGAATGACACTGGCGAGAAAGAATCTTTTCATATATGCTCTCCTTCCCTAAACGTTATGACGCGTGCGGCCCGGACCGTTTCACGGACAGACTCTGCGCGCGCTGTGGCGCGTTCAAGAACGGACGACGCCCCCCTGAAAACGAAGAAGAGGGTCTCGCGCAACAGCGTACAACCGTCCGGCTAAATAGTTAATTAAGAGAGACTCCGAAGCAGGCACGACCTCGGCCTGACGACACGCGAGGCCAATCACGTATGGGCGCTGCTTTGCCTGCGAATCTCGGCCGCACTGCAGGATCGATCACATTGCGGCTCCAGTCCTCGTCCCTTGAGTGTCATTATAATACCAAATGGCCGCGTTCTTGTCAAGCGAAATGTCACTCAAACTTAGGGGTTTTTCCAAGCTACCAGCAATTCACGATTGACATTAGCCATAACTCTATCTGTTATAACAACTTATTGGATTTAAGGGTCTTACTTTTGGCACTCAATGTTGGCCCAAATGAAAATTTCCCATGCATTCCATGAGTCCTATTGCAAAAGTTAAAGTGAGTAATTGCCGGAAAACCGGCGATTCTCCGGCATTTCAAATACAACCCAAACCTCGTGGTTTCGCAACAGCATAGACTGGCAGGCTTTTTGCGTAGCCCGCAGGAAGCATCCAGCCAGTCAA
>DATKWR010000554.1:0-7507 GCA_035529475.1 Sedimentisphaerales bacterium
GTTCAAGGGTGGGCTGTCGTCGAAGACCCGGGTGCTGCTAACCAGAATCTTCATCGTCGCGATCGGAATTTTCACTCTGGTGTGGGGGCTTTGGTACGATTTGGGTCAGGATTTGTGGGATTATATGGCTATTTCCGGAGCCATCTATTTCACCGGCGCTATCGCCTTGCTCGTTCTCGGCCTGTACTGGAAGCCGGCCAGCAAGGTCGGAGCGTACTTGTCGCTCATTTGCGGATTTGGCGCCTTCCTGGGGTTGAAGCCCGTTCAAGACCGGCTGGGTATCAACGTGTCCAGTGCAGTCGTGGGGCTCGTTGTGATCGCACTTGCGATGACGCTTATGGTGGTCGGCTCTTTGTTGTTTCCCGACCGCGGCGCTTCGGTTATAAGGAGTAAGCAAACATGACGTTTTGGATCGACTTCTGGACAATTTTCTTTGCAGCAAGTCTCATTCTTTTCGCGGGCCTGGCGGTTGTGGTCACCATCGGCGGGTTCTTCAACATTCGCTCGCTTTTCAAGAGCCTGACGGCCGGCCGGGATGAGCAGGCCGGCACGGTCTCGTGGGAAGACGAGCCGCAGCGGCCGTGACTGACTTTTTGCAAAATTGAAGTTAGGCATATATTATTTCAGAAAATCGGTTTCACGATTTTCTGAAAATAATCGGGTACCGTGTCATAACCTATTGTCAAAACAAACAATTACGTATCGTGTTTTAGAAAGAAAAAATCGAAGGCGAAGATTTTTTCTTTCCAAAAGTATGCCTAACTTCAATTTTGCAAAACTCAAATCGTGACATGGGAAGTTGGCCGTGATGATGAGCCGGCGTGAAAGACTGATGGCGACGCTGCGCGGCGAACCGGTGGACCGGCCGGCTGTCAATTTTTATGAAATCGGCGGGTTTCAGATCGACCCATCCAGCCCCGATGAGTTCAACGTCTATAACGACCCGTCCTGGGAGCCGCTGCTTGCACTGGCTGAGGAGCACACCGACCTGATTCGAATGCGAAGCCCCGTCAAGCTGCGATGTCACGAGGTGGACGGCCCGCGCGGGGAGTTCTTCGAGACAAACCAATACGTGCAGGAGGGGCACCGCTTCGCTCGCACGGTCCTGCAAATCGGCGGCAGGACTATGACGTCGCTGACGCGCCGCAGCCCCGATATGGACACCACGTGGACGGTCGAGCCGCTGCTGAAAAGTGTCGATGACGTGAAGGCGTATCTTGAGCTGCCTGAAGAGGTGTTCGCCGAAAAGGTCGATGTCACCGACCTGATTGAAGAAGATCGAAAGGTCGGCGACCGGGGCATCATCATGGTCGATACGGAGGACCCGCTCTGCGCGGCAGCGTCCCTTTTCAGCATGGAAGACTTCATGGTGGTTGCGATGACGCAGCAGAGTCTGTTTCATCGGCTGCTAAGCAAACTCTCGCTCCACATACAGGCCAGGACCGAGGCGACAGCGCAAGCCTTCCCGGGACACCTGTGGCGTATTTATGGTCCTGAGTACGCCACGGAGCCTTACCTGCCGCCTGCCCTGTTCAAGGAATACGTCGTGCGCTATACCGGTCCGATGGTTGAGGCGATTCAAAGGCACGGCGGCTTTGCCCGAATTCATTGCCATGGCCGGATTCGCGCCGTGCTCGATTCCATCGTTGCGATGGGTCCTGCCGCCATCGATCCGATTGAGCCGCCGCCGCAGGGCGATGCAGAGCTTGCACACGTTCGCCGCAGGTACGGCCAGGACCTGGTCCTCTTTGGAGGTATAGAATACGCCGACGTCGAGAACGCTGAGCCGGCCGAGTTTGAAAAGATCGTCGAGAAGACTCTGATTGATGGGACGCAAGGCCCCGGCAAAGGCTTCGTCCTGATGCCGTCGTCGGCTCCCATCGGCCGCACAATCACACCCAGACTGATGGCAAACTACGAGACGATGGTGCGCCTGGCCACACATTTTGCGTAGGAGCAAGCCTCTACCGCGGGATAGCGTCAAACACCAGCACTTCAAAGGGCTTCAGCTCGAACGTGCGAGTTTTTCCGGCGGTGGCGACAATCCCAATCTGATCAATAGCCCGGCTCCACGGGTCTTGCAGAGAATACTTCTGTGCCGCTCCGTCGGGCAGGTCGAAAGCTTCGCCGATATCTATCGTGATCCTTCCGGCCTTGTCACTCGGATTGCGGAACGACAAAATGCCTTTTCTTTGAGACCATGAGGCCCAGCCGTAGATTTCTCCTTTGGCCGGGTCGCCCCCGATCCAGTGCGTATCGACCAGCACGTCCGAGTTGTCGCGCGACCATTTGGCCGCCTCAGCGAGAGCATCCCACGCCTGCGGGCTCAGTAAAGACGGAGTGATATACAGCTCTTGGCAGTCCGTCCCGCTGGCGAAAAACGCGTGAACATCCTCGACAAAGTACTCGGCTTCGTCGGGAAGGCCGTGGTTGGCGAACATGACGCCCTGGGTCATGAGCGAGTTGAGCGGATGCAGGGGCGAGCGTTTGACAACGTTCTGGTACGTTTCGTTGTCACGATATGTGACCTGCTGTTGGCGTTTCGAGCCGGCGCCGTACGTGCCCCAATCTCTTCCCGAGCGCCATACCGAGTCGCCATACCACAGCCAGAAAGGCGACGTCCACATCCCCGACGTGATGTTGATAAACACGTCGGGCCTGGCCTGGCGCAGGTCACCGATCAGTCGCATCAAGGCTTCCATATCGTTGACGAATTCCGGCGCGGGTCCGGTTGGCCGGCCCGTCGTGCCGATGCCGTCGAACTTGAAGTAGTTCAGGTCGTAATCGCGGATCATCTTGAGACAGACGTCGCGGAACCTGCTGTAGTACTTCGGCCCGGCCAAAGAAAAACCGCTCTTGTTCGTTTCAAAACCCTGCTCCTGGCCATACTTGAGCCTTGCCTGCTTCGCCTGGCCGTACCCGCCGAAAGGAGAAAGCCAGGCGCCCAGGACCGAATCATACTTCTCCACCGCCCGCCGCAGCGGGGCAAACCCATCGGGAAAGCCTTCATGAAACTGCCACAACGAGGCGGGGTCATCCCACCCGTCGTCCAGGACGAATGAATCCATCGTTACCCCACGCTGCCTGATAAGCTCCTTTCCGAACAGCTCGACCACTTTTAGAAACTGTTCGGGCTGAATCTTTTCAGGCCCATAGCCGATATCGTACCAACTGTTGTAATGCAGGAAGGGACGGTAGGGATGTGCGCGCTCGCGTTCGAGATAGTACAGAAAGCCCCTTCGTAACTGTCCCTGCGGGACGACGCCCACCGCCGAGCTTTGTTCGAGCGGCTGACCCGGCGTCAGCGGAACACTGCGAGCCAGACTGCACCGGAACGTATTGGGATTTTCCTGCATCAACTGACTTTTCGAGAGAGGGTGTTCGTAAGCGAGAAACACATTGCCGGCCGCCACCGGAGAGCCGTCCACAATCCCCATGACCCGGGCCCCCGGGACCGGCAGCTCCCACAGCACGATCTCCATGACCTTGACCGGCTCGTTTTTCACGCTGAAGGTAATCTCCTGCCTTACATAGTTCGAGCCGTCGCGCAAAATTCCACTCCACTCGGCGCGCAGATTCTCATCCGACGAGGCAAGCGTGACCCTAATTCGTTTGCCCCCGAATCGTTCGGCCAGCCGGCATGAAGCGGGTTTCGGCTCCAGGTTTATTCGCTCCGGCTTGCCAACCATTTGCAAATCCGAAGCCTTCACAGTGCGGCCGTCACTTAGAATCAGTTGAAAGCATTCCGCCTCCTGCAAATCGAGCGTGGTTGAAGTGAGTTTGTCGGTCACGCATTTTGGCTTCAATCGGCCTTCAGCGATGCTCCATGAACACGAAAGAACTTCATTCTCAAGGACGAGCTCGGCTTGCTCTATCGCCGCCTGACCGGCGCCCGGTGCGGGGCCGGGAAACTGGAGCCGGGATTCCGCCCTCGCCCAACCGGCCCAGAGCAAAACAGCCAACGCTGCAAGAGCCACGCATACATGTTTTGAGATTCGTTCGTTCATTTGTCATCCCTTTCCGCCAGTGATTATTGATCATTCATCATCATTATACTTGTGCTACGTGGAAATGGCAGGGTTGAAACAAACAGAAACTCATCGAGTGAGCAGGAAAATGAAAATAAGTGCGAGTTACAGGATGTTCGAAGGGGCCTGGAAGCCCAAAAACCCATAGCCGAGACAATGCGGCGGTCATAGGGATTGGAGATTAGAGATTGGTGGGGAGTGTATTTCCTCGTTTCTTCGTGTTCCCTCGACCGTGCTCAGGACAGGTTCTGCTCTGAGTTCTCAGCGTTCTCCTTCGGCGGCGCTCAGTCGGTGCCCTTGTCATACGACAACAATTTCAAGTTCTCCGAAGCAACGATGACGTTGACAGCCGGGCGTGACTGGACGGCGCAGGGCGTCACGCAATTGTCGCTGTGGTTCAGGGGCAAGTCAGCGAATGCGGCCGAGCGGATGTATGTGGTCCTCAATGGCACCGCGGTCGTCTATCACGATAATCCGAACGCAGCCCAGATAGACCGATGGACGCAGTGGGTCATCTCGCTGCAAAAGTTTGCCGACCTGGGCGTGAACCTGGCCAATGTGACCAGCATTACGATTGGGTTCGGGACTCCCGGCAATACAACCACACCTGGTGGTTCGGGCCAGATGTACTTCGATGACATCCGGCTGTACCGACCGGGGGATGCCCCGTGAAGTCGAGGCTACCCCTTTCGGCAATGACGCAGGATTCGCATCACTTGGAGCCCATGTCGATCGATGCGGCATGGGCTCGATTTCCCTGACCCTCGGGTGCAGACCTCGTATGTCTCTCTGTCCTTGTGGTTCCGGAACATCCCTGCTGCTGTGTGGAGCCGAATTGAGGCATGTCTGCCCAAGGAGCAGGCCCGTGCCCGTTTCTTGCCGGTTTTTCCTGAAAAGTCATTAACAGGGCTGACCGAGAGCCAAGCGGTGTGATCCGCGCCATTAGATCATCAGGCTCGCGCCAGAGGCAGAGACGCCCTCGGGCCAACTTCGGTTGCGCCATCTCATGTCGTTACTTCCCAGCCTTCTTGCCCGTTTTCACCGTGGACTTTTTCTTTTTGGAGGCGGTTTGCCTGGTCGCGGCTTTCTTCACGGTCGGCTTCTTGGCAGCGGCCTTGTTTGCCGATTTCTTGGCCATCGGTCTCTTCACGGCTGGCTTCGCTTTGGTCTTTTTGTTCGTCCTTGAGGTTGACTTTTTCCGGGTCTTCGCGGTGCGCCTTGCCCTCTTGGCTGGCCCGGCTGGCGTTGACGCATCTTCCGGGGAAGCTTCGTCCATGTCGATGTCAACACCGAAGACCGATGAGAGTTCGTCGGTTTTGAGCGCCCGCCCCCTCCGGGACTTGCATACAGTCGGCGGCTGATCGACGGCGGCCTCCACCATCTCGGCCGGGTCCACGCCGCGCAGGGTAAACAGCAGCTCTGGTTTATGGTCGAGGCGCGCGCCCACGCCGTAGAGCGTCGCCGCCACGTGCTTGCACATGGTCGCCCAGTCGGGGCACGAGCAGCTCAGCGAGATTTCACGAGGTGATGGGAACAGCCCCTCGCCCTTGCGGGTCACAATCTCCATCACACCTTTGGAGATGGAGCCCCGCAGCAGCTCGATCAGCGAGTCGATCCGGCCCGCACACTGACCCTTGATATCGGTCCACCGCTTTCTCGCCAGGGGCTTGATCTTGATGTCCACCTCGTAGATTTCCGAGCCGCTGACGAGCGCGCGCACACGACCGACCTCGATCTGCAGATCGATCACCGATCCGTTGCGCACGTAGGTCCGTCCGCGAGGCAGGCGATTGGAGTAATCGCTGTAGGCCTCGAGGTTCCTGCACCAAGCTTCGCCCCAGAAGGTCGTAGCGATCTTGCGGCCCGCGATCTCGACCGGGGAGACCTCGCGCCCGGCCTTCTTCATCCTGGCGATCTTCTTCGCGGCCCGGCGGCGGCGCTCGGCCGCTGAGACGTAGGGCCGCCAGTTGTCGTAGGAGTACCAACCCATGAGCTCACCTCACACAATTTCGCGATGCGCACGTTTGCGCCTCGTTCGTTTATCTATCCTTCCACGGCGCTGCTCAAATCGAGCGACACCATCGATATTAACTCCTCGTTACTCATCTCCGTCAAGGCCGACTCAGCTCTTCCGGAGAGGACCTCATCGGACAGCTCCTGCTTTCCAGCGATGAGCTCGTCGATACGCTCCTCCACCGTGCCCCGGCAGACAAATTTGTGAACGAGCACGTTCTTTTTCTGGCCAATGCGAAAGGCGCGGTCCGTGGCCTGATTTTCCACCGCCGGATTCCACCACCGGTCGAAGTGGATCACGTGGGAGGCGGCGGTCAGATTGAGCCCGGTGCCCCCAGCCCTGAGGGAGAGCACCATGAACGGCACCCGGTCGTTCTCCTGGAAGCTCTGGACCAGCCCCTGGCGTTTCTTGACCGGCGTGCCGCCGTGCAGCACAAGACCACTACGGCCGAAAACCTCTGCCAGAAATCCAGCCAACGGCTCGGTCATCTCACGGAACTGGGTGAACACCAGCACTTTGTCCTGGCGCGCGGCGATGGACTCGCACAGCTCGCGCAGCCGCGACAGCTTGCCGCTGTCCGCGGGCTCGTAGCTCCCGTCACCCAGCCACTGGGACGGGTGGTTGCAGATCTGCTTGAAGCGCATCAAGAAGGCCAGGACCACGCCTCGCCGCTCGATACCGTCGAGCTCCTCGATGGCCTTCTTCATCTCGTCAACGGACTGCTTGTACAAGGCAGCCTGGCGCTTGCTCAGCAGGCAGTAGGCGTTGACCTCGGTCTTGTCGGGCAGATCGGCGATGACGTTTTTGTCGGTCTTGAGCCGGCGCAGAATGTAGGGCTGCACCAGCCTGCGCAGCGGCGCATAGTCTTGCTTGCCTGACGCCATGGACTTGCACAGGCCGTTGAATGCTTTGGCCGATCCCAGCAGCCCCGGATTCAAGAAGTCGAAGATCGACCATAGGTCGCCGAGGCGGTTTTCCACCGGCGTGCCGGTCAGCGCCAGGCGCCATCTCGAACTTAACGACTTGACCGCTTTGGTCTGTTTAGCGTCGGGATTCTTGATGGCCTGGGCCTCGTCGAGGATCACGTTACGCCAGGCATACGATTTGATCCACCCAGTCCGCATAGCAGTGCCGTAGGTCGTGATCACCGCGTTGTGGGCATCCACCTTCTCTTTTGGCAGCTTCTTCAACTCGGGCGAGGGGATGCGCGACGGGTGGGCGATGAGCGCCTTCAGCTCGGGAGCGAATCGCTCGATCTCCAGACGCCAGTTGTCCAGGAGCGAAGCCGGCACCACCAGCAGGTCTGTGCCCTCTTCCTTGTTGTGCCGGCTCATGGACAGCACGCCGAGCACCTGGATCGTCTTGCCCAGGCCCATGTCGTCGGCCAGGCAGCCGCCGAGCTCCAGGCCGCGCAGGGACATGAGCCATTGCACGCCGATCTTCTGGTAGGGACGGAGTTCGGCCT
>DATKWR010000555.1:0-7172 GCA_035529475.1 Sedimentisphaerales bacterium
CGGCCTTCATCCGCGTCAACGTAAACCTTCACCGGGCGGTTCCAGGCGTCGTACACGAGCACCAAGCCTTCCTCGGCGCTGGTTTCGTCGGCCGGCCGCGCCGCGAGCGTCATGTTACCGGCCAAGTCGTGGGCCGGGTCCGGGCACGAGCGTGGCCGACTGAAGGTCAATGACGGGGCCATGGGGCTTAAGCATCACTTTGTCATTCTGGATGGTAAATCCGGTGGTTCCCTCCGGAATGGCCGTCTGCCAGACGGCCTTGTCGTCCTTGTCGGTGCAGAACAATATGTTGCCCCGTGCGATGAGTTTGAAACCGCCGGGCGTCCGGATATTCAGGCTCAGTCCGCCCGCCTTCGGAGGTTCCACCGCCATCGGGGAAGGAGAAGCGCCGCTGGCCGCAGGCGGCGCGGCGGCCGCTTTCTTTTCCAGGAATTCAACCAGGCTGCTATGGCCCTGCTTACGGGCGAAATCGATGGCGGAATTTCCATGAGTTCCCTTGGCGGCCGGATCAGCACCAGCCTCTACCAAGAGACGCGCAATGTCCACGTCCCCGCGGAACGCCGCGAAGTCCAATGGCCGTACGCCCTTCTGCGCAGGGCTGGCGACCCTTGCACCCGCGTTCAGAAGCGCGGGTATCACGCCAGGGCGGCCTAGTTTTGCGGCGTAGTGCAGAGCGGTCATTTCATAGGTTTCGGTCCGGTTCACCCCCGCGCCATTGTTGAGCAACAGGCCCACAGTCGAAGCATGTCCACCGCCTGCTGCAAGCATCAAAGGCGTCAGTCCCTTGCTTGTCCCTTGATCGACAGAAACTCCCTGTTCAAGCAGGAAACGTACCACATCGTCTCGTCCCTTCGTCGCCGCGAAGTGGATTGCCATCTGCTCGCCGACACTTTGATTTACCGACGAGCCTGCGCGCACATCTGCCCCGGCCTTCACGAGTTCCTCGACCACCTGGAGATGGCCTTGCTCAGCGGCAACCATCAGAGGAGTAGTTCCGTCCTTTGTGGCCTGATTCGCGGCCCCTTCCGGCAGGCCGTTCAATGCCAATTCCAAAATCTCCGTACTCCCTCCGAACGCGGCGCAGTGGACGAGTGTCTGGCGCCTCTTCGTCGCAAAAACCAATGCGGCTCCATGTTTCACGAGTAGACGCACCATCTCGTAGTTGCCCTTTGCGGCGGCCAGAGCCAACGGAGGATTTCCATCAAACAGCGCGAGATCCGGCCGAGCACCCGCCTCGAGCAACATACGCGCGCCGTCTATGCAGTCCGAATCGACCGCATAGCGTAAGGCGGTGTCTCCTTTGATGGTTTGCGAGTTAACGTCGGCGCCGGCCTCTATAAACTCTCTTGCCAATTCCAGTTCGCACAGGCCTGCGGCGAGCATCAGCGGCGTAACGCCATCCGGGGTCGATTCGCTCAGTTTAGGGCAGGACTCTTGCGCCAGCAATAGTCTAAGGCATTCGACGCTCTCGCCGATCACGGCTGAGTGCACGATGTTGTATCCCGCATCGTCCTTGAACTGCAGCGATGCGCCGTGTTTCAGGAGATGCTTGAACAATTCCACATCACCATAGTACACCGCTTCAATAATCCTGGGGACCCCCGCGAAGTTCTCTTCGTTAAGCGCGTCGTTGGATAGTACAGGCATTTCCGTAGGGGACACCCACAGTTTCCTCTCAGGCATGTTGAAGGTAAGCCGGTTCTCGCGAAGCAGCATCCCGCCCACGGCGCTCATCCTGGGTTCCTGTCCGCCTCCAGCATGCTCGGTAGCGGCGGCGTCGGTGATGCCGAAAGGCACGTCTCGCCACCTTCGGCCGAACAACACAAGCTCGTCAATAACGAACGTGCGCATTGGGTCTTCTTGGTGGGCAAGCACCGTGACTTCTCGTAGCGGATGTACGGGGCGTCCTATCTTGCCCGGATGCCTGGACGCATCAGATGCCGCAACAAAGACCCCCTGGCTAAGCCCTGTATCCAATACCATGCAGGTTTCTCGACCATTGAGTGACGCAGTGACGGCCGGTGTGCCGACCATTTCACCGTCGTTGGCGAGGCCGGGCTCGCTCTGCAGCTTGGTTATGGTAAGGCCAAATGCCTTCGCCCCTGAAGGGGGCTTGAACCGCCGGGGATCGTGGAGGGTTAAGACCTCTTGCCGATAGTCCACCGTGAAGGGGATCTTGCCCAGCACGTCGGCCCCCAGTACGCCCACGACCGGCTTGCCGAACTTCTGAAGGGGATCCAGGCTCATGACGCCTATCGGGTGTTCCTGAATCGTAAGGGGACCTACGGATAATAGCGCATTGACGCGGCAGAGGCTGCCCACCGCCTTGCCCTCCACGTTCATCATTGCGTCTGAGGCCAAACCAAGGGCCTTGGCAATATCCGGCGACACCAGCGTGATGTTTGACCCGGTGTCCACAAGGAAGTACCCCAGCCTCTTGCCATTGATCCGGACCGCATCGGTGAAGAGCACATTCCCGCCCGTAACGAGAGGTATCGATACCTGAGCATCCGTGCCGGTGAAGCGGGCGACGGAGACTGCTCCAGACGGCTTCGAATCCGTTTGGTTTTCCGATCCGCTGTCGGGCAGTGACCCCTCGGCACCCATTCCCAGGGTTGGCCAGAGGGCCGACAAAAAAATCACCAATCCCACAGCGGCCACACGCTTCGGCCAGACCTCACGGCCCCCTTCGCCGCTCATCCGATTAATCATCGTATTGCAGTCCTTCCGGGATGCCGACAGATCCCCCATCAGG
The DNA here is from genome assembly GCA_035529475.1 of Sedimentisphaerales bacterium. Lineage (GTDB taxonomy): Bacteria > Planctomycetota > Phycisphaerae > Sedimentisphaerales > Anaerobacaceae. The sequence goes on from DATKWR010000555.1 coordinate 2,756, forward strand.
TTGATCGCATCACACATGTCTCACATCGTTCCTCGCGTCCACACGGAGCGGCCATTGACAAGATCATCACGCCAGATCCCCCGGTCAACACCTGGAGTTCATGGAGCCTGATGAACACACCGGGATTGTCCGGAAGGCGGAGCTTGCCAATGGGAACCCCGGGGGGAAATGTCTCAACAGTCTTTGGACTGCGCGTTGCCGGTGCGCCCCCCACGATGGTCATCCAGGCGCCCCAAGCCGCAGCCATCCGCACTCTCTCACACCACTCCTTACAAAGGCCAAAGAAGCAAACCCCTACAGGCCCTCATTCAAGCGCCATCGCGACCGTCCGTCGCACGAGGATTCTACTCCCCGCCCGTGAGCGCTTCAAACTCATACAGCTTGACCTGTATGCCGGGATCGTTCAGGAGGCGCAGCCTGTTCGTGAACACCGGATCAAACGTCTCTACGACCTCGGAAGAAGTGTTCCCGGTGCGAACGACAATCGGCACCCAGTCTTCCCCATCCCACGCGTCGATCTCGTAGTCCGGCAGCGGTGAGTTGTAGCCGCCCTCGCCCGTCCAGAACCGGACCTCGTCGATTTGGTATGTGTCCCACAGGTCGACTTCGATCCAGTGCGGATCTGTAGTATCAGCCGACAGCCACCGGCTGGCATCGTCCACCTTGTTGCCGTCGACGGCGTTGACGGCGTAGTACGGGCTCACCTCGCTGTCAGCCGCCACATCCTTGTTGAGGGCCACGTTCGTCCGGTCCTGGAACCAGATGGTCCCTGCGGCATTGCCGGAGAAGGTGTTCCCGACCAGCGTGGCCGTGCCGCCGCTGCACACGTAGACGCCGTAGCCGCCGTTACTTGTGATCGTATTGCCGGAGATCGTGGCTACGCCGTTCGACATGATTTCAATGCCATGGCCCGTATTGCCGCTTATCGTCGAGGTTTCAACGTCGAGAATCCCATCGCCCTTAACGAGAATCCCGGCCGCGCCGTTATCATTAAAGGTACTCGTTTCAACGTGGCCATCCGAGTCTGCATCGACTACCATGCCAGCCCCAGTATTCCCGCTAAAATCACAATCATGAAGCGAAAAATCGAACTTTACGCCAATGAGAAAGAGCCCCTCGGAGCCATTGTTTATAGAGTCAGTGTATCGGAAGTCTGCGAAGCAACTTGCTTTTTTACCAAAGTTCAGGAACCGAATACCTCCGCCCCAATATCCATCGAAAGTGGTGTCTTGACCGAAGACATTTACCGTTCCCCCGAACAAATAAGACTCGAGACACCAAGCATGTCCGCTGCCACGGAGGTACCGATCGCCGGTTAATGAGAAAACAGCCTCTCCCTCTCCCCCCACGCGGCCAGTAAAGCCGTTATCGGTATCGTACGCGGTATTAAGTGTGGTAGTGAAATAGACTGAGTGGCCTTCCCCCAGCGAAGAGTTAAAGCGAATGCCGTCTTCCAAGTCGTGGAAAGTATTCCGCAGAAGGGTCGCCAAGCTGGAAGAATTGAGGTCCATGAGAATTCCGGTCCGGCCAACGGGACCGCCGCCATAAATATCATTGTCACCTATAGTCCAAGTGCAGCCAGCTGCGGCGCTCGTCTGGCCGATATTGATAGCCGCACCCGTATTTTGGAAGGTATTTAAGGAAAAAACCCCCTCCATTTGTGCTTCCGCACGGATTTGGAATGCGCTAGGCATCCCAAAGAAGTCATTGTCGATGACCTCGACTTTTCCGAAGAAGAGCGTTGTCCCGGTCAAGTCAAGGGCTGCCTCCGGATTTTCGAATGTACTACTATCGATACGAAAACGTCCCGCGCCTTCCAGGAAAGTCTTGATACCATATGTGCTTGTGTCGGTTGATCTAGAAACTTTGAACACAGCGGTTTCATTCAAGATAAGATTGCCGAATGCGAACCAGTCGCAGGCGGACTGGACAGTCGCACCATCCACTGTCATACTGCCTGAGACACCGCTGCCAGCCTTTAGCTCCAACCCCTTCACACCCGCGAAGTCCGCGTCCTGAACATTGACCTCCGCAGAAACACCGACATCGGCATTCGTGTTGAGCACGATGCCCGAATCGGAATTAAAGACGGTGTGCGCGGCCGGCGATGCGCCGATGTTGATGCTGCCCGAGTTCAGCTGTGCGTTGATGTCGATGCCGGTCAGCCCGAAGAACTCGGCCCCGTTGACGGCCAGCAGCGGCGTGTCCTGCCAAGTGCCGCTGATGCCGATGCCGAAGTCCGACACGTCGAACTGCCCGTCCTGGAACGTGATCTGGCCGCCGTCAATCGTGCCCTGCAGGTCCAGGCCTTTGACGCCGAAGAAGTCCACTTTCTCAGCCTCGAAGAGCACCTGGTCGCCAATCGAAGCCGATCCCTGCAGCCAAACGCCCGTATCCGACTGGAACGTGGTATGCGTTCCGTCCGCCAGCGAAGCGCCGAGGTCGAAGTGGCCCGAGTTCAGCTGTGCGTTGATGTCGATGCCGGTCAGCCCGAAGAACTCGGTCCCCTTGATGTCCAGCAGCGGCGTGTTCTGCCAACTGCCGTTGACGCCGATGCCGATGCCCGACACGTCGAACTGCCCGTCCTGGAACTTGATCTGGCCGCCGTCGATCGTGCCCTGCAGGTCCAGGCCCTTGACGCCGAAGAAGTCCACGTCCTCAGCCTGGAAGAGCACCTGGTTGCCAATCGAAGCCGATCCCTGCAGCCAAACGCCGGTATCCGACTGGAACGTGGTATGCGTTCCGTCCGCCAGCGAAGCGCCGAGGTCGAAGTTGCCCGAGTTCAGCTGTGCGTTGATGTCGATGCCGGTCAGCCCGAAGAACTCGGTCCCCTTGATGTCCAGCAGCGGCGTGTTCTGCCAACTGCCGCTGATGCCGATGCCGAAGCCCGACACGTCGAACCGCCCGTCCTGGAACGTGATCTGGCCGCCGTCGATCGTGCCCTGCAGGTCCAGGCCATTGATGCCGAAGAAGTCCACGTCTTGGAATTCGAACAGCGTTGCACTGTTCAAAGTAGCGGTCGCCTCAAGACTGACTCCCGTATCAGAACTGAAGATAGTACCATCGCTCGCGGAAAAGCTTCCGTTAAAGGATCCATCGACCTTCACGCCGACGGTGCCTCCCAATTCTGTCCCCTGGACTGTCCAGGCTCCGGTGGCATAGGCCGAGAACACGCCGCTTAGCGAGATGTCGGTCACACCTGACAGATCACTATCGGAAATGGTGACATCTACGCTGCCGGATGTCTCAACACGCGCGCCGACATCGACGGCATCAAGAACCGAATTCGACAGCGACAATTCCCCTGAAGCCCCGACTTGGGCAATCGCTGTACCGAATCCCGTAACGCGTAGCGCGTCGACACCCAATACGCTCGCCTGGGAATCGAAACCGGTGCCGCTACCACCACTACCAGACAGTATGACCACCGGCGAAGCGGAATAGCCCGGTTGGGTCGCGCCCGCAACCATCAGTTCATCCGTGATGGTGGGGAGGGATGACTCGGAAATCGTCCAGACGCCGTCTGCATAACCTGGATCGCACTGTGGAATGTTGAAGCTTGCTGTCTGGCTGCCTTCCTCCACGTTTGCGTACTGGATGAACGACCTCAGAGTGATTTCTGGCACATCCTCGCCGCTGTCATCCTTAATAAACTCGCCGGTCCATGGTGTGCCGTCGCCCTCATCCGGGTCGCCGTTCGTGCTTGTGGAATTGATCGCATCTGGAATCTGATACACTTCCAGCAGCCAGTAGAAATCGTCGTAGTCCAGGTCCTTGTAGTCGCTTTCTGCCCATTCGTACGTATCTTCGAGGATCAGCAACCACTGGCCGTCCAAGACACCAGCCGGCCGCTCAAACCCGTGATAACCGGCACCGCCAATTTCCTCCTCAAGGGCTGCGGCAGTACCGACCTTGTAGGCTCCGCTGTCGCTGATCACGTACTCCTTGACATCATTCGACCAATCGGTCACGATCGCGCTGCCGGAGAGTGCGAGCCAGACAGCGGCTGGGGCTGATTCTGCCGCCACCACGCCGTATCCATTGATGATGTTGTCTGCCGACACTGCCGCTGAACCCGTGGCGGTGTATCCGGCCTCGCCGTGGTTGACGGTCGAACCGTTGACGGTGATCGCCCAGTAGGTGTCCGTCATGATGTCCGTCAGGCGTTCTGGTGTATCCACCCGTACCGTCGGCACGCTCGTTTCAGGCAGACCAGTGAGGCCCGCCGGGGCGATGGGCTCGACGTGGAACCAGCGCGTAACGCCCGAGGGCAGATCCGTGAGCAGGACGGCCGTGGCGTCCGGCCCGGTCGTGGCGACCTCGGCGTAAGGCCCCGTCTCGGCTGACGACATCAAGACCCGGTAGCCGAGCTCGCTCTGCGATCGGTCCTGCCAGAGAAGCCGGATTTCGCTGGGAC
>DATKWR010000556.1:0-5483 GCA_035529475.1 Sedimentisphaerales bacterium
GCCTTTGTCGAGGACTTCAAATCGTATCGCTGCTTCTGGTCGCCCCATTCCATGACGAGCTTGCCATGCCGAGTGATGCGGCCGGAGCCGCCCCCCGTCAGCGCATAGTCACGTGCCTTCTGCAACACGCTTTCATCCATCCCAACCTGCCGGGGCGTCGCCCGCTCCCACTGCGAGCCGGGCCAAATCTCGCCGCCCCATTCCTGCCCAAAGGCCGGCATCGCCCCCAGCAGACCCGCGCAACAGGAAAGAATTGCCCTGCCGATCAATTCTGTTTTGTCCATGAGTCCTCCCTATTTGCCAACGCAGTAAAGGTTCTGTGCGGTGCGGATGAACAGGTGACCGTCGGCGACGGAGATGGATGACTGGATGGGCGTCTCGTCCGTTTTGGTCTCGAAAAGGATATTGAATTCATCGCCGCCGGCGGCGAGCACGACGATTTCCCCGGTCTCGTTGATGCAATAGAGCTTGCCGTCTGCGCCGGTCAGGGACGCGCGCCAGGGGCCGCGGCCGCCGATTTTGCCCTGCCAGAATTGTCGGCCTGTTTTCGGATCGAGGCACGTGATGACCTTGCCGCTCCTGATGCCGTCCAGCACGTAAAGGCGCCCCAGGTAATACAGCGGCGTACTGCAATCCGGGACCGGGCCTTCAAATTCCCAGACGATGCGCGCCTCACTGCCCGGATGGAGGGCAAAAACGCCGCCGTGCTTGTGCCGCGCCCCGAAGATCAGACCCTCACCCGTTACCAGAGAGGGAATGACCCGCGAGTCCCGGACCTTCTGCGTCCAGTACTCAAAACGCCACAACTCTTTTCCGCTATCGGGATCGTGAGCGGTGACAAAATCTGCGCCGGTATTGAGGATTTCGGTGCGTCCATTGCGAACGAAGGGAACGGACGTGCTGTAGGTCTCCATCCCCTCGTCAAAAGCGTTCGTCGGGCGCTGCTGCTTCCAGAGGGTCTCGCCGGTTTGCGGATCGAGCGCCATTAGGTAAGAATCCAGAGGCCCATCCGCCTCCGGTCGCTGATAGGGAATGTTGCGACGAATCACGAGGATGAACAGTCTGTTGTCGTATAAGAACGGGCTGGAACTATATCCGAACTTCAGGGCGAGATTGCCGTGTTCCGCTTCGATGTTGCGGGACCAGAGTTTGTTGCCTTCGTAATCGAAGCCGATCAGGTCGCCGCTGGTGTATAGGAAGAAAACACGCTCGCCATCGGTGACTGGGGACGGTGAGGCCATGTTGTTGCGGGGAAACCGGCGTGAATCCGACCCGACGCGTTTCTCCCACACCTTCCTGCCGTCCTTTGCATTGAAGCACAAAGCCGCGAAGTCGGGGCCTTTTTCGACCATTGAGCTGACGAACACTCTGCCTTTGCAGATAATGGCCGTCGCGCCGCTGGGTCCCGGCAGAGGACTCACCCAGGCGAGGTTATGCGTTTCGCTCCACGATTCGGGCAGGTTTTTCTCATCGGTGGAGCCATTGAAGAACGGTCCGCGCCACTGAGGCCAGTCGGTCGCCCAGACGGGTGTGCAGAGGATCAATGCCGTGATGATTACGCCGGGATGCGTCTTGTTTCTTCTCATTCGCGGTGCTCTCCATCGTCTTATCTATGTCACCGAACCATACCTCGGTCCCAGGGTCTCGGCCAGTTTCCTGCCGTGTCCCATCAACAAATCCCGCTGGGACTCGGACAGCGGTGCGTACTTGCGCGCGAACTCGACATTCTGGATCGACTGCTCGACCGTGTAAGGGCCGACCACGGCCACGCTGACGCCTTCGAGATCGAGCGCGTAAGCCATCGCCTGGGGCAGATAGGCCGGTTCCGTGGCGCAGCCGACGTAGCCGCTGCGGTGATTCGGAAAACCACCCTTGATGCCGGCATAGACCTTCATGGCCACGCAGCCGACGTTGCGTTTTCGCGCTTCGGGCAGGACCTTACTTTCAAAATCGTAGATGTTCCTGTCGGCGTAATTCATCACGCACATGAGCACGTCGATCTGGTCGGTCTGCAGCATTCGCACGAAGTTGGCGGGACGATTGTGTCCCGAGATGCCGATGAAGCGAAGCTTGCCGGCTTCTTTCTGTTTGAGCAAGTACTCGAGGACGCCATCGGCGGCCAGGACGCGGTCGAGATTCTTGCCGCCGATGCTGTGGATATGAACCAGGTCCAGGTGGTCGATTTTGAGCTGGCGCAGTGATTCGTTCAGCGACTGCTCGGCCCTGGCAGCGCTGTCGGTCGAGACCTTCGTCACCACGAAGAGCTTGTCGCGCCGCTTCGGGATGATATGGCCCAGGATTTCCTCGGCGTTGCCGTAAATTCTGGCCGTATCGACGTAGGTAACACCGCGTTCGAGGGCCTCGCTGAAGATTCGAATCCCCTCCTGAACATCGACGGGTCCTTCGCCCACCGGGGCGGTACCGAGACCGAGGATGGAAACCTTTTCCTTAGTTCGCCCGAGGACTCGCTTCGGCAACACCTCGCTCGACTGGGCCCGCAACGGCTGCCGTATGGCGGCCAGAGCCAATCCGGCGCCGGCACAGCCTGCTCTCTTGATAAACTGACGGCGGTTCATTCCATCGTTGCTCCGCACTGCGTGTGACCTGTGGACATGATCATTCTTCATGATTTGTGTCCTTTTGAAATCCATTGTTTATTCTAATTGGCCAACAGCAACCAGTCATTTCTGTCGGCGGTCTTGAAGGTCTGGGGGGATTCTTGGATCTTTCCTGCGTCCAGCCAGCCGCCGGTGCGAGGGTGATACCACCGAACGGTCATGCCTTTTTTCAGCGAGTCGGTTTTCAGCGTCACCGCCCCCCCCTCGGGCAGATACACGACCAGCAGGTCGCCGTTTTGCGATTTTGCGGCGGCGATGAACTTCGAGGCATCTTTTTTGCCCGGCTGCTCGGCGAGCACTTCCGGCGCGGGGACGAGCCTCCACCATTCGATGGACTTGAAGAACTCGTGCAGGTACTTCATGCTCAATGCGCCGGGCAGGTCTTTGGCGATATACCAGGGCGAGCCGAGTCCGGTACTGACGTGGTCGGCCGGCGCCTGCACTTTGGTATGCCAACCCCAAATGCCCTGCCCGCCGTAGGTTACACCCGCCGGCGGAGAAACCAGCAGGCTCCAGTACGCGGCACGGCGGACCGAATGGTCTGTGTGGACTTTCCGGTAGGTGTAGCCGTTATGCGCTTCGTAGTTGGGCTCGATATTGATCACGGGCAGGTTGGGCTTGTTGTCCCATTCTTTGCCGGGCGACCCCTGGTTGAGCCAGCGGAAGGTCTTCTCGTCGTCGCCATGCCCACTCTGGTAGCCCACGAAGCTGAACCAGGGCTCGTTGCGGAATTCCTCGCCGACCCAGCTTCTTCCGCCGGGGTGCATGGTCGCCAGGCGATGCTGGTCCTGGTGAAAAACAGCCCGGCCGACGCGCCGCCACGTCTCGGCGTTTGCACCGCCGTATTGACCGTCACCGCCGAGGAACCATATCACCTGGTGAGCCCCGTATCGGGCAATCATGTACTGCGCCAGCACAATCTTCTGCTCTTCGGGCAGAGAGTAGCCCGGATTGTCCTCGCCCCGGATAGCCCAGAGCAGGACTGGGACCGCAACCAGACCCGCGCTGTTGATCGCATCGACGTATTTGTCCAGCCGCTGGAAATAAGCCGGGTTAAGGGCGATCCTGTCGGTGCCGGTAAATGCGGGGTTGCCTTCGGCGTCGGTCATAGCCATGCGCCATTGCGTCATGACGAATTGAATGGCGGTGAACTCTTTCTCCACACGGTCCTTGAGAAAGACGTTCCAATCGTCGAAAGCGGCGAGCATCGGGCCGCACCAGACCGTGTCGGCCAGCCAGAAAAATGGCGTGCCGTCGGCGTGCTCGATGTAGCGTCGATTGGCCGCCAGACGCAGTTCCCCGTGCTGAAAGAGCGGAAGCTCGCCCCTGTATCTTTCGCACTCGAACGAGCCGGTTCGTTCGTGAAGACCCGTGTTGCTCTTGTCCGAACAGAGTGTTTTGTACGTCCATTTGCCAATCTCATCAGGCGAAAAACGCATCCGCCAGGCATGGCCTCCATCCCAAAAAGCCAACAGCGTTCGCTTGTTGCCGCCGGGGGAGGTGAATTCCACGCTGACCTTCGCGTCCTGCACGGGATTGCCATAGTCCCGCGCGCCGGCGAACGTGTCCTCAAAACGAGTCCACAACTCGACGGCATTACTTTCCGCTCTTGTCGAGACATCAGCACAGACCGTCAGCACAAGAATCGCGGCGATAGTGAGTCGAGAAGAAATGATGCCCTTCATGGTCCTCTCCTTGATCCGGCGAGTTCAGTTCACTCAGCGGACATTTTGACCGCGTAGAGATTCTTCATTGTAGCAATGTAAAGCACGCCATTCGCGGCGACCGGTGTGGCGTGCATGGGGCCATCCAGCATGATTTCGCTGATGATTTTCTTTTCTCTGCTCGCGGCCAGCACCCAAAAGTGTCCCCGTCGCGTTCCGATATAGACCTTCCCGTCGGCCACAAGCGTCGAGGCCCACATCTCCGCCTTCGCCTCATGCGTCCAGTAGGGCTTGCCGGTTTCGGCGTCCACGCAATGGACCAGCCCCCCGCAATCGGCGACAAAGACCAGGCCGTCGTGAACGGAAGGTGTGGAGCAGCAGTGGCGTTCGACCGGGTAGCTCCAGAGCTCGGCCGAGGCCGTGATGTCGCCCGTCCCGGCGGCGTTGAAGCACTTGAGCCATGCCTGGTTCTTGCCCCACCAGATGTCACCTCCGTAAGTGACGTACACGCGGTTCTCATGGAACACGGGCGTGCTCTTGATATTGCTCGGGCTCTCGCTTCGGTTTTTGACGTAGTCGTGTACGTTTTCCTTCGGCGCGGTCGGGTCGCAATCGAAACGCCAGAGTCTGTGCAGCCTGGCCACCGTCCCGGCGGCAGGAGCGGATACTACGGGATCGAAGGCATAACAGACACCGTCGCCGCCGCAGAAGAGAATCCGCGTCCGGCCATCCACTTGTCCCAGGGCCGGCGACGACCAGGTCGAGTGGAAAATCCTCGGGCCGATATTCTCGTCGTCCCGGGCGACGAGCCGCCCCGTCGTCTTGGCCAGTACAATCAGGCTCGGTGCGCCCGTTGCGGGAATATGGTCGTGTCCGTCGTTCAATCCATTGCTGGTGCCGACGTATAGAAAATCGCCATGCGAAAGAATAGCGCTGTGTGAGGCGTCATGCTGGTGAACGCCGACCTCGGCCTGCACGTCGAACAGCCAGATGATATCGGCGTCCGTCTTAGTCACTTCCATCGGCTTGGACGGGTCGGTGCTCATCAGATGAGCTTCGTCAACGAACGGCCCGTCGTTGCCGTTGGCCTGACCGGCCAGATCCAGGCACATGACCTCGCCGCGATTGCTCACGATATAGACCCGGCCGCCTTCCACCACGGCGGGCGAGCAAATACCGCACTTGGGCCAGTCCCGATAAA
>DATKWR010000557.1:0-2059 GCA_035529475.1 Sedimentisphaerales bacterium
GCCGACGACCTCGAATCCTCGGGCGAGCAGCGATTCAGTAATCGCCGTCCCAACAAGACCAAGACCCACAAGGCCGATTTTGCCCGTCATCATGCGGTCCTTTCCGTGTATTCGACAAGAGAAACGGTGGGGCAAGCCCCACCCTACCTGTCCTGTCATGCTGAGCGAAGCGAAGCATCTGGGACGCGAATGATAAAATCAAGCCCAGATTCTTCGGCTGCGTCTCAGAATGACAACCTTATTTAAGTATCGCCAACATCACAGCGACGCAGGCCAGGCAGATCCCCAGCGCGACCACGAAGCCGACCCACGACTGGCGCGACGGTTTGACGATAAACAACCCTCCGGCGGTGAGCCAGCGATTCGAGGCGGGCACCGCTTCGTCGAGAGACTGCTCGAGCTTTCCCTCCTGGCCGATGGGCACGTAAATTTTCTTGAAGAATTGTTCAATCGTCTCGACGCTGGGCGGTTTGGTCAGCAGACTTCCAACGATGCCCCCCAGTACTCCGGTTACGATCGGCAGTCCAATAGTGATTTCAAGCGGGCAGTTGAATCCGTACCGGGTCACAAGGAACGCGGCAACCGCCGCAATCGTGCTGCAAATCATCCCGGTCGTGTTCATTCGCCGCCAGAGCAGGCCCATGGCCGTGGAGATGCCGACCAGGCTCAGGATATTGAAATAATCGAGAATCGCCCTGACAAGATTACTGCGCATCCAGATGGCCCCTGCCAGTGATAGCAGAGCAATGACGAGGCCGACGCTCCGCGTCACGCGGACCAATTGCTTCTGATCGGCCTTGGGGTTCACATAGACGCGGTAGAGGTTCTGTGAGAAAAGCCCGGCGACGGTGACCTGGACGGCATCGCCCGACGACATGGCCGCAGCCATCACGCACGCCAGCATCACCCCCTGAAGCACGGGCGGCAGCAAGTGCCGGATCGAATTGCCGAAGGCGGCGTCCTTCTGGATTTCCGCGCCCGAGTTGAGCAGATACACCAGCCAGCACAAGCCCAGCACGCACCAGCCGATGGTGCAGACGCGCTTGAGGATGTTGCCGTAAGTGAAGCCGACCCGCCCTTGCCACTCCGTCCGCCCCGCGCCGCAGACGCTCATCAGATGCGGAAACGCCAGCGCGGTCAGCGGCGCATTGATGCTCAGCAGCAGGACCGCCCAGATATTGAATTTGTCCGTGTGGAAGAGACTGAGGTAATCCGTTCCCGAGCCGGCTTGCGCGACAAGCGTGGACCGCATTCCGTCGAGTCCGCCGACTTCATGAAGGCGCAGCGCCGCCGGGATGGCCAGGAACGACAACGCGATAATCATGAACCCCTGAATCATGTCGGTGCGGATGGCCGCGATGATGCCGCCCCAGTAGCTGTAGATGATAAAGACCGCCGTGCTGACCAGCAGGATGCCGAAGAACCACGCTTCGCTGTCGGCCGTCGCGGACTTACCCATCATGCCCTGGACGGTCCGCGTGGTCGCCAACAGGACGCCCGAGAGAAAAACGATCATGCCCACCGCCGCGACGAGGATATAGAGCATGCTGGCGGCCTTGCCGAAGCGCTGCTCGAAGTAATCGGCCATGGTCAGACAGCGCATGCGTCGAATAACCGGCGCGATCAGCCAGTAGAAAGGCGTTCCGAACAGCCACATCCACGAGACCCAGATGCCGGCGGCCCCGCTGACGACCGCTTCGCTCATGACGCCGGCGACGTTGCCCGGGTGGGTGCCGGCGCCGAAGGCGTGCATCACCATCATCAGCGATCCGAACTGCCGGTTGCCCAGCAGGTAGCCCTCCTGGCTGTGCGCCCCTCGCTTGCTCCACCAGCCCATCAGTAGCATGCCGGCAAAATAGAGTACCAACACGATCCAGATGGCATAATGCAGGCCAAGAATAGTCATACGCACTCCTTCACTCGATGCTCGATTCTCGTTGCTCGATGCTCGGCGGGTATCCAGCATCGAGAACGCACTAAAGCCCACGATTCTCTAACACGAATTCCCTCGGACTGCCAGAGTTTTCCTGCGCCGATAGGCAACTTTTCAATGGCGCCG
>DATKWR010000558.1:0-5579 GCA_035529475.1 Sedimentisphaerales bacterium
TAGTAGACCCCGAGCGCCAGTCCCAGGAACAAGCCCAGGACGACCAGGACCCACGGGATGTACTGGCGGTACTGTTCTGGCAGCGGCCCCTTGAGTAGTTGGACCAGTATCTCGAAGACACCGGCCATGAAGATGATGTGCTCACTCTGTACTGCTGGCATATCCTTACCTCCTGTATGCTCTAAAGTAGCTGACGTCTATCACTCACTGTATGAAAGGTCATCAATCACCCCCTCCCTAGTCTGTCATGATGAGATTGTAGTTGACGTTATCTCCTGCGTGTGTGAGGTGGAGCCAGATCGCGCCCTGGGGCGTGGGCCCGCTCTCAGTCCTTTCTACACCGAATCCCCGCGTCCCATCTCCATAGTCGTCCTTGTAGCCGGGGATCCGACCATGTAGTTGCCGGTCCTGATACACCCTGCCCCGCTGGTTGATACGCGCCCTCTGTACCACGAGGATGTACTCTTTGTGGTTATGCCCGTTGATGACTATATGGGCATCTGGCAGATATACAGCCTGCCTCTTGGTCTGAATCACGCCATCTGTCACCGGGGCCGAGCCACCCGAGCCATGATGGAACTTGAGCCTGATCTGTGTTGTCTTTGTCCCGTTGATGGTGAATAGATACCGGACCCAACCGCCATAGCCGCACGGGTGGACCACATGGTCAATTCCCCCATTCTTTAGGCGCTCACCAAGCGCCTTCGCTAGCCTTCCGGTCAAGTCCGTTGACGCATGTTTGAGAACTTTTGTTTCGTGATTCCCCTTGCCCAGCAGAACGCACCTGTTGGCGTAGGGTGCATAGAACTCGCCTGCGTGCCGCACAACAATGTCGTAGTAATCCTCTTCCTTGTCCTCTGCTAGAAGTTCGTCGTAGTTCCGGCGCGGGTCTTTCTTCCCCTGCATGGCATCGAACAGGTCTCCGAAATCGCACCACGAGCCGTCCTTAGCCACCATCTCATCCAGATGCTTCTTCTCTAGCTTGCGGTTACATGCGGGGCTGTCATGGTGAGCGTCCGACCGGAGCAGTACCCAGTGCTCCCAGCCGTGGGCAACATCATCGAACCTGACTGTGACGACGGCGCTGCCTGTTCGCTCGACCTTCATATCCCCTCCTGAATTGTACTTTTCGCCCCTAAACTACAATTCCGACGCTGACAATTGTAGGTAGGTTCACTTGGCAAGATGCTCGATCCCGCACGGAAAGCCCAGCCGCTTTACTCCTGAAAGTAAAGTCGCTGCCCTTTCCTCATCCATCCAGTCACTTACCAGCCTCCAGTCAAAGACTCCTCCGCAAGTCCGGCCTCTCCCCCCGCAGTATCTTCGGCCAGACCGCGCCGGGGCAGGTCGTGTGTCCAGTTTTGCCATTCCAGACCATCGAGTGCGGCATCAGGCCCAGGTGCCTACTGGCTCCCCAACCGCCGCCCATCAACTCCTCGAGCGCGGCGATCAGAAACCGCCCCGATTCCATCTGCTTCTCGTTGGCTTCATCCTCAAACACGATCCCGATGCCAGTGTTGTTGGCACCGTAGGCATGGTGTATGAGGTACTTGATCGCCACCATGAACAGGATGCGGCCCGACTTCTCGATCAGGAAGTGATAGGGGCAGGTGTCGTGGTGAACCTCCTCGCAATCGTTGACGGCCCACTCTACAAGTTCCAAGGCGCCGAAGTAGGCACCGCCCAGATGGTGCACCACGATCATGTCCAGCTTGCCGAACAAAGGCGCACCGGATTCATCAATTCGCCCGGCCATGAATGATTCGAGCGTTACGGCTTTCATGTCCACGCCCGCTACGGATTTGACCTGTTCCCGATAGTCCTTGAACCCATGCGGTGCCTGATTCAACCGCGCTACCAGGATATACTTTTCCGGTGGCGGTTCAGGCGTAGGCGGTTCTGGCTGCGGTTCCGGTGCCACCTCCAGGTACTGGAAGATCACGTTCACCGTACAGTGCACCGTCCCGGGGATCATCCCGATCCCGCTCACCAGGTCGGAGGTTCCAACGACTGCCACCCAGTGGGGACCCGGGGTCTGCGCCGGGTTATAGTACGACTTAAGCCCCATCACGAATCCCACCCGGCCATCATACCCCGTGGGCTGGCTGATCTCCGTCCCCGGCCAACCCCAGCGCACCGCCTGCCCCACCAGGAGCTCCCCGCCCATGCCCTTCACGTGGACGTCGCAGGTGTTGCTCTCGCATCGTTCCCGCAGCTCCACAACCCTGAATCCAGGTCCCTCGCAGAGCTCGACGCTCATCGCGTACTCCTCGAGCAGCTCCGCCGGCTCGATCTCACTTCCATCCTTCAGGTATGCTCTCATCTTCACCTCCGGTTGTGGCTCGGGCCCAGGATCGGGCGGTGCTGGCGGCGGTGCTGGCAGCTCTCCCTTGACGTATCGCTCCACGTAGAAGACCACTGGCCGATGTGAACCTGGGCCAGCATCATCGCTGTGCCTGTGCTCCTGCCACCCCGTCCACCCACCGATCCACAGCGTAATCCCCTTCACCTGCGGGTACTGGTCCAGCAGCCGCAGGTAGGCTACCGTGTCCTCGCCGCGCACGTTGTTCTGCGCGGGGTCAATGGCGTTTCCATTCTCCCCCTGAATCCCGTAGCACCCCTCTACGATGTAGATCGGCTTGCCCGAGAAATACTTCTCATACTCTAGGAATCGCAGCCCATGCGCCGGGTCCTTGTACTGCCCCTGCCTGAAGCCGTAGCAGTGCACGAAGTGCAGGTCCAGCCGGTCCAACGCATCCTGGCACAGCGAGTTCGGACCATAGTAATATCGCCCCTCTGGATCGTTGGGGAATCGCACGTCATGATTGCCTATGGTCAGGTGCGGGCCCCCGATCAGGATCTCGGGCTCTTCATTCTTCGCCACGTCGATGAACGTATTGAGCGCCTTGCCGTACCGCTCGATCTGTTCTGGCTTATCCCCAAAGCCTTCCCCATACGGTTCATTCAATGCCCAGGTAGGCATGTTCACTTCATTGAAAGGTTTATGTGCGATTGACCCCGGAGGCACCCCTAGAGCCATGCACCGCCTGGCCATGATCGTTGACTCTATCGCGTGCAAGCCCCACTTCCCGGGTTTCAATCCCCACTCGGGGTTGAAATACTTCCGCAGGATCAGCAGCGGCCGGCCCGCCAGCTCCCACAGCGAGATCAGCTTTCCGATCTCCCCCTCATCCTCCACGATGTTGTTCATAGCCAGCAGTGCACTCAGCGGAGTCCAGCGCCTGACAATATCCTCGTCTGCCACCGTGATCGGTGAGCAGTTAGATAGATGCAGCCCCGGTCTCACGGTCCCCTCCTACCCAATCAGTATATTGGCGACTATCCCCAGCGCGATCACAACCAGGATGCCCCATAGCAATTTGCGCTGATTCTCGATGCGCTCTGATAGCAGAGTGCTCATGTGGTTGCAGATGTAGGCATAGATGAAGGCCCACCGCGCCAGTTCATCCGTGCCCTTGCCCGCCGCCAGTTCTTCCGCTTGTTCCTTTAGTTCGTCATAGTCCATTGTCACACCTTCCATTCATGCTAGGTTCCTTGGTATCACGCCCCAAAAGTCTAGGTCATTGTTTCGTGCTGCCGCGGCAACTGCATAGCAGCGCACGATAGGCGTCAATACGACTATGGGTACGGAGACCGCCGTTGTGGCTATCTGTGCCCCGTCTAGGAAATAGTCTACCTGCCTGAGACCGCCCGTTATTGGCTTGACATCTAAGACGTGCCAATGTGGGTTCGTGTCTGCCGCCACCCCGCTGTCCACGCTATTGACTACACCCCCACCCGTTCTGGTCTGTAGCAACCAATTGTTCGCTACTGCAGTCGTATTCATACCAGCCAAAATGACATTATTGGACGCAGAATCAATTGCACCGAAGTCCCCGGCTATGCTTGTCGTGTGGCTGATTGAGAACCGACCCATCATCACCCAGCCAAGGTCTGCGTCTAGCGTAGCGAAGCCATCGGCCGCATCGCCTAGCCAAAGATAGTGATAGAATCCCGCGCCCGCCCCAGCCGTTAATCTGTAGACTCCGCCGTGAGCATTGTTCTGTAACGCCCCGCCACTACCCGCGCCATTAGAGACGGCGGTATATTGGTCCTTTAGCACATCGCCAAAGAAGTCGTCCTTCCAACCCCTTAGCGCATCGATCTCGCCCCAGGTGCCGACGCCAGGGATTTGCTTGCTGATGAAGTGGTTCTTGAGTCTATCAACCGCCTGCCTACTAGCTATCTGCTGTCTCATACCGGAATCACCATCCAACAATCAAGGTCCATGTATCGTGCCGCATTGGCCCTCGCCAGGCACCGCACATTCCCCGTCTCGACCACCGTGGGGATCTTGGTAGTCGTGTAGTTTATCAGGGTGCCGTCCATCCAATGCTCTACCCGGCCCGAGGTCGCCCTGAGTCGGTGGGTGTGCCAAGCCGTATCAATGGCTATGCCGCTGTCGGCCCAATTATCCAGGCCACTATTGTTGTCTGTGCGCAGATACCAGTTGGCACCATGACTTGTATCGGCGGTGACGTGGATGCGATTCACCAGGGCATCCGTCACAAACATATCGACCAGAATGCTCGTGGTGTGTGATAGTTTGTAGCGCCCTATCATGCACCAGCCTTCGTCGGCGTCTAGGGTATTGAAATTGTAGGCTGAGTCGCCCAGCATGATGCGGGCGTAGTCGCCTATATTGGCGTCAGTTTGGAGTCTTGCCACGCCGCCATGAGCGTTGTTCTGAAGCAGTACGGAGCTTGCGGCACCGACGGTCCGCAGATCGTATTCATCCCGAAAGGCGTCTCCTAGAAAGTCATCCTTCCAGCCGCGCAGCAAGGCCAGTTCTCCCCAGGCACCGATGCCCGGAAGAAACTTGCTCAGGAAGTGGTTTTGTAGCGTGTCAACCGCCTGTCTGTCTGTGCTTGGTAGGCTCATTGGAAGGTCCTATACCTAGCCAGCATCGCGTCCGCCCGGTTGTCCTCAGTGTCCGGCGTGATCGTCAGTGTGTTGGAATCGTAGCTATATTCGAGCGCCAGGGTGATAAACGTCCTCTTGTTGTCCAGCGTATGCCCCAGCACCGTAGCGTCTGGAATCAGATCGTTGACCGTGAACCGGAACGGGAAGTCCGCGATAGCCCTCCAGAGCGGCCACCTGCCCCCGTATCGGTCGTAGAGCCACGTATTGAGGGTAAAGCTCGCCGACTGTTGCGGGTCTTTGTAGCGGGCCAGCACCAGGTTGTTGTACTGTGCGGCTGCGACGGCGGGTGCCACCCCGAGGTCGAAATCCCACCGTTCCCTCAATCCGTACCTGGCCTGGCTATCGGCGTCGGTTGCTGATGCCGTTGGATTCTGTGTGCCCGCAGCATCCCGGTACATCACCCGCGTATCATTGGCCAGTCCGCGTAGAGACGGCACGAGGTTCAATCCCCCCGGCGCCATGTCCTCGCGCCAGGCTTGGTAAACTTGGGTAATTGAACTATCTGCCTTGAACCAGGGAATCGGGGTCGCTGGGATCGTGCCCGTCATCGGCGCACTCCGCAGCCAGAAATACCATTCTGCATTGCTGGCGTCTGA
>DATKWR010000559.1:0-14686 GCA_035529475.1 Sedimentisphaerales bacterium
CTCGTTACTTGGTGATGTGTCCTGATTGCACAGTCCGAGCGCCTCCAATAGGGCCTCTGCGTTGCCCCACGGCGCAAGTTCCGTTCTTGGCTCGGCGTCCTTGCCCCATGTTTTCCGCCCGGATGTATTCTTGTTGTGGCATACGACCACATTGGGTTCCTTCGTCGAGAAGGTTTCATACGGATAGGTCTTGAGTCCCAGTTTCTTCTCGAACAGGCCAGGCTCACCACTGTACTTCGTTGGAATGTCCTTGCCGTCGCGCTGCTCCAGGCACTCCAACAGCAACTTCGTGGGCGCGATGCACTGGCTGAGGATGGGCCGCTTGCGATACGAGAAGACGTTATCCCTGTCGGCGTGAAGCAGCCAGCGGTTCAGGTTGTAGGCGATCTTATCCGACCGATGCTCGAAATGCTCCGGCACGTACAGGCAGTCATCCTCGACAAGAACGACGTATTCCGTCTTGACTTCCCTCAGACCTACAAGGACCTGCTTGTAGATGTTCTGCAAGCTCGCACCGATTTCTCCGACGCAGATATTCATACCTAACGTCATCGGTTTCTGCGAAACGCTGACAATCGGGGCTTTGCAGGCATATTGAAGCTGGTCTAAAATCTTGTCTCGGAAGGTTTCATTGGTTCTGTTGCTGGTATAATACAGCAAGGTCAAATCTGAAGTCATCTTCTTAAATTTCCCATTCCACGTAGGGACTGGTGCAAACTTCTGAATGAGCCACGACAGCGGCCTTTTTTGCTGAGGCCACTTGTTATTGAGCCAGAGGTCTTTGGAGTATTCTCTGGCTTTATCCACCTGGTGCTGAGTGAGCCTCCACGGTGCGTGATTTCGCCATAAGTGCGCAAACCACGTCTTTTTGTTGACGACCATGCGCCCGCCGGATAACCACGCCTTGCAGGACAGTTCGACCCCCATCTGTCCCCAATGACCATGCTCCTCGTCCATGCCACCCAATTCCCAGAAGCGGTCTTTGTGCATGAACCATCCCGCCCCGATGCAGGTCATGGTGTCGGCGATATCGCCCTGCCGCCACGGCGCCTTGCGGTAGGCCGCATATTCTTCGGGGAAGGCCCTGGCAATACGGGCGTCGTAGTAGTCGATGCGGAAGGGATGCTCGGCGGCGTCCGGGGACCGAAAGAACATGAAGTCCGTCTTCTTAGTCATCTTCGGGTGCCACTTCTCGCCGTCGAGCTGGTACATGCGGGGAACGGTGATCCAGTCGTACTCGCAGTCGGCGGCGAGCTTCACGTCGAAGCCCTCATCGACCATGCAGTGCCCGTCGAGCTTGAAGATGTACTTGCCCCTGGCAATGCGGGCGGCCTGATTGACCGCGGGCCGCTGGCCGATGGATTGGGCGTAATGCAGCAGGACGACGCGGGGGTCGTCGGGAATACAAGGTTCCGGCCAGTATCCGTCACACACGGCGATAATCTCAACATCACCCCTGGCAGCGGCCAAGACGTTCTGGATGGTCTTGCCGAGATAGACCTCGTTCTTCGCTGGGATGAGCACACTCACTTCGGGCATGGCGGGGCCTCATAGACTACTTGCCCTTACCTTTGGACTTGCCGGCGGACTTGGACGGAGCGATGGGTTCCAGTTCCGGTGTTGGCGATTCAGGTGGAGCAGAGAGTTCCGGCACCTTGTCCCGGTGAACAGCCAGCAGATGTTCCCTGAACAGTTCCGGCGTAGTTCGCTGGACTCCGCAGAATGTGCAGACCAGTGAAGCAGCGGCCGGGGTCGGGGCTTTGGGTTTGGCGAGTGTACTGAGGTCCACCGGCTCCTTCGTCGAGGGGTTATAGTACACGTCGTCCTGCTGATAGAAGATCCGCTGGCCCATGCCGCACGTCGCAAATGGTTTCTTTGGGTCGAACATTTTTCCATCTCCTGTAGAATTTTTCGATGGTCTCTAAGATTCGTTCCGGCTGGAGGGCCTCCATGCACTTAGCGCCTTCATGCCGCACATTGAAGGGAATCAACTGGCCGTCCACGGCCTTGACCTGGGCCTGAGACTTCAGACACTCGCCGTCATAGATGAGTCTGTGGCACGGCTGGCAATGCGCCGGGGCCGCAAGGGGCACACAGTTCTGCCAGTATTTCGTCAGGTTCTCCGGCGACGAATGAGAGAGCAGTACGATCTTCGGCGTCGGATAGCAACTCGCCGCGTTGAGCACGCCGGTTTCCGGCCCTATGACGAGGTCGGCGTACTTGGTCATCAGCATACTTTGCCGGATGGTCCAGACGCCGGACTTGTTCAAGGTGTTGGGGTGCGACCAGGATTCG
The DNA here is from genome assembly GCA_035529475.1 of Sedimentisphaerales bacterium. Classification (GTDB taxonomy): domain Bacteria; phylum Planctomycetota; class Phycisphaerae; order Sedimentisphaerales; family Anaerobacaceae. The sequence goes on from DATKWR010000559.1 coordinate 2,296, forward strand.
AGCATCTTGCACATCTCGTCGCCCACGGTGACAATCACGGCGTCGGGGTAACTCTGATGAATCCGCGCGGCTACGATATGCGTCCACGGGTAGCACTTGTGCAGACTGGAGCCGGACAGCGACCATAGAATCAGGAATTTGTCCTTGTGCGCCTCCCGAATGAGTTGTGCCAGGGCCTCTTCCATTTCGGTGAAGTGCAACTCCGGCAACTGGCCTTTGGCCTCGGGATAGCCGGCCACTTCCATTGTGCGGTCCTGGTAGTTGACATTGCACATCTCATGGCGTTTCTTGTGGGACAGGTGGTATTCAGGCCGTCCCTGCTGCAAGAGCAGTGTCCGTTCGACGCTCTGACACAGATTGATGACCCGCTCGAAACCCTTGCTGATTTCCTCCCAGTAGGTTCCCAATTCGACGTTGGGTACAACGTCCCTGCCCTGTACGAGAAATTCGTCAATCCACGGGCAGGCCCTCAGCACCTCCGCCGAGTAGGGCGTACAATTATAGACGACGTGGTAGCCTTCGGCTTTGAGTCGCTTGAGTACCGGCGTCACCCATACGGCGTCACCATACGCACCGTAGCGAATGACGAGGCACTCCTTGTTCGTCACCTTCTGGCGCGGAAAACAAATCTGACCGTCATTGGCGCCGAACGGTTCTTTGATGAGAGTCGGCAGGAGCCTCTTGAGCAGCCCCTGCTTTTTCTGGATGACGAGTTGCCAGGAGTATTCGTTGCTGTCGTTGTGGCGACTGGCTGAGATTTTCTTGGCGTTGCCGAAGCCCTCCAGAATCTTCCAAACGTCCTGCCAGTAGAGATCGACTTGATGGTTCGGATTCGCGCCAGTGGTTCCAACATTCGGGTAATAATCTCTGTCGGGACCGTAGAGGATCAGATGTCCGCCCGGTCGAATGACACGCCACCACTCTCGCAGGATGGCCTCCGTGCATTTGAAGTCCTCCAGGCAGTGCGAACTGAAGATGTAATCGAAACTGCCGTCGGCGAAGATGCCGAGAGCCCGATCTTCCGAGAGATCGAGTTTGATGTCTGCCGCCGTCCCGCCGATGTCGATCCCGATAGCCTCTTTGCAGACCTTGCCATCGCCTGCGCCAAGGTCCAGACCCGTTCCCCGAAGATAACTGGCGATGCGATACCGGCACTTCTGGGCCTCATAGCCCTGCGATGTTTGTGCTGTCCATGTCATACTGTGACCATCCTTTCGTTCTGTTTTGCCTTGTGTAGTTCCGCCACCTGGCCGCGTATGTTGTCGATGTCCGGCGCTAATGCCTCCCGCGTCGCGGGTACGTCGGGGTGATTGAGAACCTCAAAAAGTTCACCCGTAATCCACTTGCGGGCGTAATAGTCAGTATCCAAGACCTTACGGGTATGCAGGATAGGCGAGCCGAAGACCTTCGAGGCCCCACCCTCGTGAATCCCCCTGGCCTTGACGATATTCCAGATTTGAAAGCCACGGGAGCGAGCCATGAAGCAATAGTCGCTGTCGCTGCCGATCAGTTGCATGTTCTCGTCGAGCAGGCCGATTTCCCTGAGCATCCGCGTTCGCATAATCCAGCAACAGGCCGAAGCCCAGCGGATTTGCCTATTCTCCTGGAAATCATCCAGAGGCCCACAACCGGCCGTCCCGATGGGGTAGGCGGCGAAACCCCCGGCAAAGATGACCTCGTTGGGTTTCTCGTGTGACAGTTGAAGAGGCATCCCAATCCCGCAGTCAGGCGTAGCGTCCATAAACGAAACCATCTCTTCAACGGCCTGGGGTTCGAGATACATATCCTGATTCAAGATGATGATGTAGGGCTCACTCGGCGTCTGTTCAAGAAAGTAGCGCAGGCCGATATTGATGGCTCTTGTGAAATAGATATTCTCGTCCGAGTTGTCGTGGATATAGACCTGGACGCTGCACGTCTGCTGGCGCAGGTGTTCGAGGCACTTGTCGAGTTGCACTCGGTTTTTATAAAACGGAATGACGACAGATACTGGCATCTTACGCAAGAAACTCCGCATAGTCTTCGGGATGTTTTCGGATGGCTTCCGGCAAATCGTCTAAGCCGGTAATCTCGTAGATATGGTCCGGGCGCTCGAATAAATCCGTATGGTTTCTACGGCAGGCTTCGATTCGGTCGAGGTCGCACCATTTTGGAGTATCGAATTCCGAATGCGCGAAGGCCCCTAACTTCTCAACGATCCTTTCGGGCTGCATGACGTAGCTGAAATGCCAGCCCGCGTTCGGGACAACTGGCTGAGTATCGGAGTAACTGATCCGCAAACTCTGGCATGAACCCTTGTAGGTCTTTAGGAAGTCCTCGTATCGACAGGCTATCGGCCAAAGCCAGTCTTTCTTGAGGCGGCAGTTGAAATAGTAGTAGTACATCCTTACCGAGAGGCGAACCGGCAAGACAGAGAAAGGCAACACCTCAACGGCATCGCGGGCAACGATCTCGTCACCGTCCGTCAGGATAATGATGTCGTCGGGTTGGCAGACGGTCTTCAAATAGTCGCCGAGGGCGTTGCGCTGGGCATAGTCGTTCTCCCATCGGTCGGCGCTGGGGGTCGATTGCGCGAAGACGACAGGAACCAACTTGTCTTTATAGGAGGCATACCGTTCAGTCTGGTCGCTGAAGTACAGGGGCTTGGTCTTTCCGCTGAAGGTCTTGTTGGACTCCAGAATGACGAATTTATCCACGACCGGCCACAGTTCGGCCAGGCGAATATCCAACAGTGTAAACTCATCGTAGAAGAGCGAGCAGTCATAGATCATCGGTGTACTCCTTAGTGGCGCCGGGGGCGTAGCCACGAGCCGCGCCCCCGGCCGCCAAAACGAAAGGATGAATCAGCCCCTTGTCAGGCAAACAGTCGCTGATAGGTGATCCGCAGGTTCCCTGGTCCGACCGTGCAGACGCCCGCCGAGGACGTTGCCGTACCGCTCATGTCGATCTGAAGCTCGGTATTGGCCGCAATGTCCGCACAGGCGGCTGCCGTCATTGTTCCGTCCACGTCAGTCAGGGCCGTTGACAGTCCGACGGCGACATCTCCGAGTTGGGTTGTCCCGTTCATCAGCAGTACGTTGCCGCCGATGGCAGGTGTACACGCCGTCAGAACCTGAAACTTCATCGCCAGCAGTTTGCACCGGGCGAAAAGCTCGAACTTCGAGGCGTCTTCCTTTTTCGGCACGCCGGCCGACGCCGTTGCCGTTGCTGTCCCACTGATGTTCGGTATCTGGATTTCAGATGCCCCACAATACAGTGGGTCTGTGTATTGCTCGCCAGCCATAATGTATCTCCTAAAAAGATGTTGGCTGTTTCACTTATTTAACAAACACTTCCACACTCACAGGGTCTTTACACGGCGCTCGTCAGATGGATGATGTGAGGATACCAGCCGTAGGTCGAGCTGACGCTGTCGCCGGTCTTTCCGTCGATGTCGCACCAGATGCTCTTAAAGGCCGTCAGAGCCCGCCAGGCGATGCTCTTATCGCGCCCGTGGTCCTTCTCCTCGTAAGTGATGATGGGCGGCATGATGGGAATCTCCATCACCGCGTCGTCACCGAAGAACACGGCTTCGCCATAGCTCGTGTTGAGCGCATTGGAGAGCAGGTGGTTCTCCTTCACGAAGCGGCAGTTGTAAATCTTGCCCGCCTCATTGGTGAGCCGTTGCTCGGGCTTGGTGTAGCGGAACACGTCGATCCATGTAGTGTCGTCGGTCAGCCCGCGCAGGGCGTTCACCGAAGCGATGCAGACATAGTTGCCCTCATTGTCGTAGGGCGGTACGTTCCACTTGCTCAACTGGTCGCAGACGTTCTTGACGTGGTAACTGTTGAGGTTCGAGGCCCCCGTGGCAATGCACGTACCGTTCGTCGTCAGCGAATAGCTGTCGGTGGCAACGGCACAATACTTCGCCATCGTGTCGATGAAGGCCGCCTTACAGGCCCGATCGAGTGTCTGCGCCTGGTGGCTCCGGAGTTTTTTGTGAACGATGTTGTCCACGTTGAACTCGGAAATCTTTTCGAGCTTGCCCGTGAAGGGGATCGCCACACCATATTCGGCCACGGTAGCCGTACCCTGCCCCAGGATGAACGTCGCACGCGGCATGGTCGAAGTCTCAACCAGCGTCCCGTGCGTACCCGGGATATCACCCATCTTGTCGAAGAGGATGATCGCGCCCTTCCCGCCGCCGTTCAGGGCGTCGTCCTTAATGTTACAGAACTGGGCGAAGCGCATGAGCGGCTGCGCCGCGTCCCAGATTTTCTGTGACAAGCGCGGATTGGTCATGTAACCGCCCAGCGTGCTTGTCACCCACAATTGCTGTGTTGCCATAATAAAATCTCCTTATCGTCGAGCGCTAAGGAGCGACCGTCTGTGTTTGCGCACGTCGGTTCCTCCTTGCGTTGACGTAGTTTTCACCTGTCATTTCTTCGTTGACTTGCGGAGTTCCAGATGCTGGAGATGTGGGTCCGGTCGCGGCCGTACCGCTCATCTGGGCGGCGGCGGCGGCCTTCTTCCTGGCCTCGTCTTCGGTCTTCTTCCTGGCGTCGTCAGCCTCTTTCCTCCCGGACTCGCGTTCGGCCTTGAGGATCTCGCGGGTCATTTCGACGGCCCGTTCAATCCGCTTCTCGGCCGGCTCGTGCGGGGAGGTCTTGTTTTGCAGATGCCAGCGGACAATGACTTCCTTCGGCCCGTTGTCGCACACGTCGGGGTATTTGGTCCTGACGTTCTGGGCGATCAACTCCTGGCGGAAGGTGGTAGCCTGCTGGTCGAGCAGTTGCTTGACATCTTTTTTCGTAAAGTAGCTTTCAGCGTCTGCGTCCCCGGCTTCATCTGCGGCTTGGCCCGGTTGCCCGCCCTGAATCCGGCTGTAGTCGATGTAGGGTTCCAGCGTCTGAAGCAATTCCTGGCTGCGCGCGGCGTCCTGAGAGACCTTCGTGAACTGCGATTGAAGCTCTTTCGTTGCCGCCTGGAGCTTTTGGACTTCAGCCTTATAGTCGGGGGTTTCGGTTCCGGCCGCGGGTTGGCCCTGAGTACCGGCGGCGCCGCCGGCCGCCGCTGCACCTGCACCTGCACCGTCTGCTACTTGCCCATCGCCCATTGTCCCTGCGTCACCTTGCGGGGGTTGAGCGACTGAGCCCTCTTCGAGTCTGATTTCGTCTGCCATGTCAACATCTCCTTTTTCCGGCCTGAGTCCCATCGCTGAGTTGTTCAAGCCTCATCAGAAATCCAATAAAAAAAAGCCCCTGACGGCGTCACAGTGACACCGAACAGGGGCGATCTTCCAGCTTGGCTGTTCTTGTTAAGTCAATTACTCAGTTTTGCTTGTTATCTACTTGCCTGCCATCTCCTTCATCCTTTCGATTGACTATGATTCTACCATCTTTTTTCTCGGAACTATGTACGTATCCTTAACGACACCGTCCTTGCAATCGACCTCGACGATAATCCGGCCCGTAAAACCCGGCTGCCATTCTACCGGCAGGTGGGCCAGAATCAACTGGCCTAAAGCGTGTTTCGGCGTTTTCCTCTCCTGGACTGTAATTCCAGGCAGGGGGCACTCCCTATCCTGCTTGGCTCTAAAGTGGCGTTCTGTGTCTGCTTCGATGTCGTGATGCGGACTCATGGTGTTTGGGTGGCCTCCTGCTTGGCAGGTTTCGTCGCTAAACGGATGGTTTCCTGTTTCTCAAGTTCGTCGGCCTCGGCGATAATCCCATACACCCAGGACAGGACGTACTCCTGAAACTTGAGCTTCTCCTGGTTGGCCTTCAACTCCACGATCTCGGTAAAGTCGCCCGTCAGGATGGTGCACTTGAAACCCTCGATTTCCTCGCGGATATGGGGTTCGAAGACATCCGTCCATCCGGGGTTCGCCACGAGGCTCCTGAGTTTGTTGGCCTTCTGGATCAGGGCCTGCGTTTCCTGAGGGGGTTGAAATTGGCTCATGCCATCCCTCGTTTCTTCGCCCGCTCCTCCTGGCGACCCTTGAGTCTGTCACCCTCTTTCGACATATCGTCGGGCATCTCGATCTTTTGGACCTCGAAGTGATACTGAAACTTCTTCTTGCCCTGGCCTTTGTCGTCAACGCCAATGCTGACTAACTTGATCGTAACCGTCACCGTAAGTTTCTTGTTGATGTCGGAGGAATCAAATGAGGATTTGCCGTCCTGCCCGTTGTCGCTGAAATGGACGCTCGGATAATAGACGCGCGGCTCCGTACTTTTTGACGATGACGGCATACACGTTGATTCTTTTTCTCCCAGGTCGATTATCTTCATGTCACTTTCCTTTCCCCGTCGCTTTCTTCCTGTCCCTGACGTAGTGGCGCATATTGTCTTCTTCGTTTTCCGAACCTTCGCGGTGGCGAATCGACATCTCGGCCATGGCGCGGGTCTCACTGCTTCCGACCACCTCATTGCGGTCAGTGTTGATTATCTTGTAAGGCCGGGGGCCTTTTCGCTTTTCGATCTTGTAGGGCATTTTTCTTTCTTCTCAAAGTTTTCGTTCGATGAGCAAATATGCATGCTCCCAATTAGTGGTTTATTGACACAGACAATGTCACCGCAATCACTGCAACGCGCATACAGTTTCTCGCCAATTCGGAACAGTTCGCCGGGTTTTATGGATATGCGTTGGTTCATCGTTCATCCTTTCGCTTCCTTTGTCTGCGTTTGAGTCCGCAGCTTGGCGGCCCTCTCGATGACGGCCTGCTTGTCAGCGATAGGCTCGAATTCGCTCATACTGGTTTTAATTCCCATCTTAGTTCGGAGAGCAGAATCGTGAATCGCCCCCCGCACTCGCAGCAGTCGTCGTCCGGACGCGGGTCGATCACCGTCACCGTGCGCGTCTGCGGGCAGCGGTCGCAACGATAAGATCGGACGGTGTTCGGGTTTGGCTCAAACATGGTCACTTGGCCTTCGCTTTTTTGCGCATCTTGGCGTACCCGGCCGTCTCACCAAAGCCGACCTGCCCCGCCGTGGCAATCGCCGCCGGCAGCAGGGTCTGCTTGGCCTGCTGAGCCCGCCGTCGCTGCTCGGTGTACGATGATGCGACTTTTCGTTTCGCCATGATTATAATTCCTCGTAATACTCCACTTTGTCCTTGTTGATATGGACCATCTTGCCGTCAGGTTTTATCCAGTGCGTCCACACACTGTCACCCTTCCACTTCCCAGTGACTTTCTTGTAGTGGCCCGATTCAAAACTGACGAGCATGGTCTGAGGCGGAGGAGCAATTTGCTGTAATGGCAAAACCGGGGCCTTGCAGGCTTGCTCAATGTGCTCTTTCATCGCCCTCAGACTTTGCGCATCTGGTTCCTTTTTATCGGCGGCATCCTGGTCGAGCAGTTCCTGTAATCTCGCATCCATTTGGGCTGGTGTCTCGTTCATACTGTTCATCCTTTCGTCCTATGCCACTCCCTGCATCGGCTGTGGCTGCTGTGGCTGCTGGCCGGGCATAAGCTGTGGTCTCTGTGGCTGTTGCATAGGCGGCACTATCTTATCCGGCTCATCCTCGCGGTGGGCCTCGTCCAGACCCCAAATGCCCAACAGCCGCTCCCAGAGGTCCTTCAAATTCGTCCAAGCCGCAATCTGCGGATTCTTGAGAGCCAATGATAGTGCCTGCATCAGGTACTCGACCATTTCCTTACGAAGCAGCAGCAGGCTCAGGCCGCCGACGTTGAACTGATAGCGTTCGAGGTTCGAGAACGTATCCGTGAACTGCTCCAGCATTTCGTAACTGTTATAGAGCAGTTTGGCGATGGAGTTGACCTCTAACTTTCGGGCAATCACGTCGAAGTAGCCGTGCGACTCCTGCGTCTTGATCTCAATCTCACCCAGGGTCTTTTTCGCCCCGCTCGGCATGGCCGTCAGGAACTCCGTAATCGCCGTATTCTCCTGGAGGGCCTTCTCGGTCATATCGAAGACGCGGAAGGCGTCGGCGCCGATGCCGCTCTTCTCGACGGGGAAGACGGCCCGTTCCGCCGCACCCGGCTTGAGCTTGATGAGCTTGCCGGGATAGATGCTCGTCATGTTTTGCGGCTCCATCAAGTCCTGCGGCTTGAACTGGTACATCGTGTTGACGCTGAAGGTGAGATTGTCGATGAAGAGGTTGAGCAGGTTATTCAGCGTGTACTGGAGCTTGACTTCGGCTTCTACCATTGAGGTTCCTGCGACGCCGCGATGCGGATAGACCATCGGGATCCAGAAGTCCCAGGGGTGCTTGGCATCCTTGTAGCCATTGGGGTGATTGCGGATGAGGTACTTTTCGTTGGCGAGCCACACGAGCACGCCCTTCTTGGTCTCGCGGCCGTCCTTACTGACGACATCGCCCCAGAATTCCAGGATTCCTACCTTCTTCGAGACGGGGGTATAGGTATCCAGCCCCTCGCGCTGCATCCGATCTTCGCGCTCGTCCTTCTGGCTGTAGGTCTCTTGAATCTTCTTGATCTCGGCCATATCGAACGGTGCATCCTTGGCGTGTTCGTTGCCGCTGTCGCTTTCTTTGTTGGCATCGCGCGCGATCTCGATGAGTTTGGCGAGGTCCATTTCCTTGTACTCGATGACGTACCGAGGATTCTCGTCCTGGAACGGCATGAACTCCGGCGCGATGTAGAGGTTCTGAACGTCGGTGTTCTCATAGAGCAGGCGTTTCTTGGCCCGGTTCCAACTTCGCTTCACCGCCCCCAGCCCTAGGAGACATGCGCCCTTGATCATCTCGCCAAACGCCGCTACGAAGTTCGTCTTTTTCAGATGGGCTTTGAAGCGAAGATCGTCATACTTCGCCTGCTGCTCGTACTCATTGAGTTCATCCTGGAGTTGTTCGAGCTGCTGTTTGGACGTTTGAACAACCTCATCGGCCTTGGTAATCTGGCTCTGCATCAACTCGATAGCGGCCATCGTATCAGGGGTCGGCTGCTGCCCGGCCTGCGAATCGAGCATCTGCTTGGCCGTCTTGAGTACGTCGGCCGCCCGCTTCTGCATCAGTCCGAGTTGTTTCTTGGCCTGCCGAATCTCCTCCTTCAACGGCAGGATGAACTCATCGTCCAACTCAATGTGAAAGAGCTTCGACGTTTGTAAGGTGGCCCGCTCGATGAGTAGGCTCGAGCGCTCCACGGCCATAAATAGTTTCGGGATACAGGTCTGAGACTGCCACTCCTTCTTGTCCTCGTAGTCCTGCATGTTCTGGTATATTTGCCAGAGTTCCTGCCACTTTTTCCGCAGTGTGTCCGTCGCGTTCTCCGCCTCCTTCTTGCAGTCAAGAATCCACTTCTTGAGGTACGCGGGGTCGCTGAGGGTTTCCTTGCCGTCGCCGGTGGTCTTGGGCTCCGGTGGCTGCTTCTGCTCGGCTATCGTTCGTTTTTTTGCCATAATGGATTAGCCTTCGGCAAACGCACAGCAATTACTTGAACCGCTCGATCACCGCCGTACTGCTTAAACCGGCCACGAGTGGGGCGAACAGCACCTTGCCCCCATAGGATTCGACCGTCTCAGCCCCCGCGACGCCCCGGTCCGCCCAGTCCTCGCCCTTGATGAGCACGTCGGGGCGAATCTTATTGATGAGATTGGCGGGCGTGTCCTCGGCAAACAGCACGACGCAATCGACCATGTGCATCGCGGCCAGGACCGCCGCCCGGTCCCGTTCGCAGTTGATGGGACGTTCGGCGCCTTTGATGCGCCGGACTGAGTCATCGGTGTTGAGTCCGACGATAATCGTCTCGCCCTGCCATCGGCAGAATTGCAGGTACTCGACGTGCCCACGGTGCACAACGTCGAAGCAACCGTTGGTAAAGACGATCCGTCGCCCCTTCCTTCGGTGGCGCTCCACCTGAGCCAGCAGCGCCGCCTGCTGATTGACGGGATAGATTTTTTCATAGATGTGGTGCATGGGTGAATCTCCTATTTCTTTACTTGAACACGGTCTTGACCGCATAGCTCTTGGCGAAGTCGTTGGCGTCGCCGTCTTTCTCCTGCCCCAACTGGACCGGCTTGGCGTCGGGATACTGCTCCTTCATCTCAATCACGGCGAAGGCCAGGGCCTCTATGGAGGGGTACTCGCCAAAGGGCAAGCCCACAATGTCACTCTCTTCAATCGCCGCGAGGTAGTTGACGATCTTGGAGTCCTTGAGAAACAGCATACGCCGCTCAGGGTCCAGCAGTCGCTTGAGATGCGGCAGGATATAGGCGTAGAGCGGTTTCATCTCCACCATCATCGTCGGACAGATGTAGAAGGAGCGTCGCAGGACCAGCGAGGTTGCCGGTGATTGCAACTCAGAATCCAGTTCCTTGATGAGCTTATCGGCGGAATTATTGCGAGCGTCGCCGAACCATGCCGTCGGCTTGTAGCGGGCGTCGAGCGCGCCGCACCGCCGCACCAGCTCCCGCGTGTCGAACGTCTCGTACTCTTCCAGCAGGTAGATGTCGTGACTGTCGAAGTGCTTCTCGTAGAGCATCCCCAGCACGACGGCGAAGCCCGGCGCTTTAGACGGCCAGCTCACGCCGCCAAAGATCGCCTTGCACTGGTTCGTCAGCTCCACGTCGCTCAGGGGATAGTTCAGCGGACTTGTCTTGATATCGGCGATCATTCGGTCAACTCGCTCTGCGAAAAATAGAATTTCCCATCGACGGCGTATATGATGTACCGCACGAGGTCGGTCGTATGGTCGTTGACCTTCAAGGGCTCGTCTTTGGCCTCTCGATTCTCTTTCCCCTCGGCCCACTTATAGCCGCTGATTTCCTTAATGGTGTTGCGGCAGGTCTTGAAGATGAACAACCTCGGCTTGCCGTCCCCCTGAATCTTGAGTGCGGCCTGTACGGCCTCGATACCCAAGTGTACGTCCTTCTTCGCCGGCAGGCTCGGTATGCCCAGTTTCCTAAGTTCGTGGGCGTCCTGAGCATCATGGTCGGCCCACGTCACCCTGTACGTCTCTGTGCCGCTGATTTGCTTGATGCGCTCGGCGTGGTAGGCCAGGGTCTCACGGGCCTGATAGTGCTCGGCATAGACGTACCATCGCTTGTCCGGATCCCTTGCCAGCCACACGCACGCAAAGGGATTGTTGAAGCCCCAGTCAATCGCCCTGTATCTCGGCCAGTCGGCGGGTATCTGGAAGGGTTTACAGACGTGGACAGCGCGATTGAAAGTTTTGTAAACGGCTCCGAAGAAGGCGGCAAAGCGGCCCTTGATACGGGTCTCCTGAATCTCGATGGGCCACTGGGCAATGAGCGAGTCAATCTCGGCGTCGTCGATGTATCCGCCCCGGCTCTTACGGTTGTCGTTGAGATCGGCATAGAACACATCGTCCGTTGGCGGCATGGTCTCAATGCGCTCTTCCAGCCAGCCTTGAGGCATGATGGGCGTCATACTCTGCGAACTGAAACCCTTCTTGTCCATGAGCCTGGCCTGAATCTCCGTCCAGATACCCAGCGAATCACTCTTGATCTGCTCATCGCCGTAGAAGGCGTCAATCGCCCGGCCCTCGAACGCCTTTCGGCCCTGCTCGTAGGCTTTGAACTCGATGGTATTGCCGTTGACCAAACGAAGCTCAGAGGGGATTTCCTCCTGCTTGTTATGCCAGACGACGCTGCGGATTTGAGGCATGGGCAGATACATCTTGAGCTTCTCTTTCCACAGCAGCTTGCCCACCAAGGGCCAGGTATTCGCCGCCGCCCAGATCGTCGCCTCTTTCGGCGTCCTGCGGTAGGGGTGTACGCCCAGAGCAAAGGAACACAAATCGTACCCGATATTGCTTTGCGATTTTCCTGACCTGTTTCCGCCGCACAACCAGCGGTTCTTCGCCGGGCTCGCGTGAAACGCCCGCATGGCCGGCAACGGCTCGTAGAGCAGAATGGCCGGGCCGATGGCGCGGATTTGGTCATTGCTGAGCAGGTTCAGGTTGAGACTCGTCATCGCCGGTATCACCAGGCTCGCTATGATCGTGATTGTTATTGCCATTGCCGTTTTCACCTTTGGCCTTCAAGATCCCCCTGATCTTCTGGCAGTCTTCGTCCGACAGACTGTTCGTTAAGGCCCCACTGTGCTGAATATGCTGCGTGTTTTGCCAGTGTTCGGGGTCCCGATTGCACGCCAGGAATATATTGGCGCCCACATCCGGGGCCATGTGCTTCGTCACCGTCTTGGTATTGGTCTTGACGATGACCATCTTGCCTTGTTCGTTTTTTTCCTTGATGGTCTCAACCGTCGTCTCCTCGTAATCATAGCCTTTGGCCCGCTTCCACAGATTGTTGACACAGAGGGCCGCGATATCCTGCTGCCCTTTTCGGATCTGCTCGCGGAACTCCGGCTTGGTCGCCTTGTAGTGCTCCCACGTCGAGACGCCGACGCCGAGTGTCTTGGCGATGCTCTTCTCCGTCATGCCGCTGCGCATCCAGCCCATGATCAC
>DATKWR010000560.1:0-5463 GCA_035529475.1 Sedimentisphaerales bacterium
TACTCCACCGGGATGCGGCATGGCGACGCGATGCACTGTAGTGACATGTATCCCGACCGTCCGGGCCTGGAGGTCTTCACGGTCCATGAGAACGAGGGTTACACCGTCCGATTCCAGACCCCCGGCGCCGCAATGCGCGATGCCCGCACGGGTGAGATTATCTGGAAACACAGCCTGGGCGTGGACGTCGGCGGCGGCCTTGCGGCCGACATCGACCCTCGCTACCGAGGCTACGAAGCCTGGGGCGGGCCTGGGGGGCTGCGCGACTCACACGGCAACGAAATAGGTCCGAGTCCGCGCTCCAGCAGTTTCGCTATATGGTGGGACGGCGACCTGCTGCGCGAGTTGATCTCTCGCTCGGCCGTGACCAAATGGAATTGGCAGACCGGAACTGAAGAGACCCTCTTCGACACCGGCGCTCGCGGCGGCGGCCGAGGCCCCAACCTGATGTGCGATTTTCTGGGCGATTGGCGGGAAGAGCTTCTTATGACGGCGCCCGACGGTCGAGCCCTGCGGCTTTATATCACGACGACCCCGACCGCACACCGCCTTTATACGCTGATGCACGACCCGCAATACCGCCTGGCGATTGCCTGGCAGAACGTAGTCTATAACAAGCCGCCGCATCCGGGTTTCTTCCTCGGCGATGGGATGGCGCCACCCCCGCGCCCCGACATCCGCCTCGTCGGTAAAGGCGAAGCGATGGTGGTCGTTGAGGCGGACCCGGCGAACAGGTAGCAAGGCTCATGGTTATCCAACGGACAAGGGCAGCCGCGCGCGGAAGATGCATCGGTGCGAAGATTTTTCTTGACTGGCCGGGTGTGGATTTGGTATATATAGGAAACAGTCAGGGTCTGTGCATTGTCGGCATTCCGCCGGGTGAGCGGAAGTAGTTCTTTGAACCGTCCGAAGGACGTTGAACGGTCAAGTGCAGCCGGGGCTGCCCAAATCACGTCTCTTCGACGCGTTCTGCATACCGTGTGAATCAATATGTAGTCTGAAGGAAGGAGAATGCTTATGTGCAAGAAATTGACTTACCTGGCTTCTGTTGTATTGGTGATCGCCGCCACGGGCTCCCTGTGCTCGGCGGCGGTAGGGCCCGTTACCAGCATTACTACGGACAATCCGCCCGGGAGCCCACCCTACAACGTTCTAAGTATCACAGTGGGCAGCTACACGGCTACTACAGACCGACTCGCCACAGGGACTACAACACATGGCGGTATCGGTGGCACACCGTGTCCCGAAATGGATGACTGGGACATCAATACGGCTCTGGACTGGAATCTCGGCGGAGGCGGTTTCTGGACGATTAATTTCGGCGGCGGGCCCTGGAAGAATTCCAACGGGGACAATCCCGATTTCTTCTTGTTCGAATACGGCGGCACTGAGACCCCGGACGTCGCTGCGGTCCTGCCCGGCGGCAGCCTCGGTCGTTCCATCAAAATACCGGATCAGTGGGCCAGTCTCGGATACAGCCGTGTGGCTGCTGCGTCGGGTGACCCGGTCAGTGGGTCTGGGAATGGCCAAAGCCTTGAAGGTATGTCCTGGGCGATCACCGATCTGTTGGATGCGGCCGGCAATCCCCTTACCAACAATAGCGTGATCGAGGGCATTGCTATCGTCAACCGTAACGGCATTGATCCCATTGGTTTCTTCGCAGTGGTGCCGCCGGCTGTTCAGGCAAAGGATCCGGACCCCGCAAACGAAGCGACAGATGTGGGCCGAGATGTAGTTCTAAGCTGGACGCCGGGACAGACCGCGAGCGCACACGATGTGTACTTCGGCACGGTCCTCGCTGATGTCAACGATGCCAGCAGAACCAGCCCGCGGGGTGTACTGGCCATTCGAGGCCAGGTAGCCAACTCGTACGATCCGCCTGGGCGTCTTGAATTCAAAACGACTTATTATTGGCGAATCGATGAGGTCGAGGCCTCCACGGTGCACCGAGGAAACGTGTGGAGTTTTACGACCGAGCCTGTGGGTTATCCTATCGATGGTACGAACATCACGGCCACGGCGTCCAGCATGGGCAGTGCAGATTTCGGCCCCGAGAATACCATCGATGGCTCGGGATTGGATGCGAGCGACCTGCACTCGACGGAAGCGAGGGATATGTGGCTCACTGGCAATGAACCGCTGGGGGCCTGGATCCAATATCAGTTCGACAAGGTCCATAAGCTGCACGAGATGTGGGTATGGAACTGCAACCAGACATCTGAGGGTCTTCTCGGTTTCGGATTCAAGGATGTTATCGTCGAGTATTCGACCAATGGAACCGATTGGACGGCGCTGGCCGGCACACGTCAGTTTGCCCGAGCACCCGGAACGGCTGGGTATGCACACGATACGACGGTAGATTTGGGCGGCGCGGTGGCACAGTACGTCAGGCTGACCGCTACCAGCAACTGGGGGGGCCTCTACCCCCAGTATAGTCTCAGCGAGGTTCGCTTCTTCTACATACCTGTGAGCGCAAGAGATCCCTCCCCGGATTCCGGGGCCACAGATGTGGACGTTGATGCAACGCTAAGCTGGAGAGCCGGTCGAGAGGCGGCCAAGCACGATGTGTATTTGAGTACCGATGAGCAGGCTGTGATAGGCAGTACAGCCCCTCCTGTAACCGTGACCTCGCCCAGCCAGGCTTTCTCTCTGGATTTAGCCAGCACATATTATTGGCGGATTGACGAGGTCAATGATGTCGAGACGCCGTCAATCTGGCAAGGTGACGTTTGGAGCTTTTCAACACCCGAGTATCTTGCCGTGGATGACTTTGAGTCCTACAATGACATTAATCCCGGAGAAGAGGGCAGCAACAGGATATTTGAGGCATGGAGTGACGGTTACAATGTCGCGACCAACGGGGCGCTCATTGGCTATGACCCGCCTCAACCTTCTTACACCGAGACGGCGATTGTTCACGGCGGCGAGCAGGCCATGCCGCTATTCTACAGCAACACCGGCGGCGCGGCGTATTCGGAGACCAGCCGCACGTTTGCGGCTCCGCAGGATTGGACCCAGCACGGCATTGCGGCATTGGTGCTGTACTTCTACGGCACGCCGGGCAATACAGGGCAGTTGTACGTGAAGGTCAACGCCGCCAAAGTGGCCTATCCCGGCGACGCGGCGGACATAGCCAGACCGAGGTGGAAGCAGTGGAACATCGACCTTGCGTCGCTTGGCATAGCCCTGCAGAACATTAGGACGCTGGCTGTTGGAATTGACGGCAACGGCGCCGCCGGGACATTGTATGTTGACGACATTGTGCTGTTCCGGTTGGCACCTTCGCTGGCCCCCGAAGAAATATGGTTAGAGGCAGAAGCTGCTACCACCTTGGGGCCAAGCTGGCGGAGATATGATGATCCGGCAGCATCAGGGGGCCAGTCTATCGGCTCGCAGGATGGCGACGGGGACGACAACAGCAATCCGCCGGCAGCGCAATGGGTCGCTACCTATAATTTTGCGGTGACCGGCGGAGTGTACAGAATCGCCGCTCGCATTATCACTTCTCCGGGTAACTCCTTCTGGGTCCGTATCCCCGGCGCCGCTTCGCCCCAGATCACGCGTGCCGATGGTTGGGTAAATACGAATCCCATGGATATGGGAGATGCATGGCACTGGGACGAGTTCCATAATGACGACCAGGACGATAACGTTGTAAATTTCACTTTATCGGCGGGTCAACACACGTTGGAGATCGCCAAACGTGAAGACGGTACGCTGCTGGACGCCATTGTGATAATAGGCGTTGAGTAAGCGCCGGCAGGATTCGTATCAATGCGGGGCCTGGATTGAACAACTCAATCCAGGCCCCGTTGTTGTCCGTATATTGCTCCGGCTACAGAGAGAAGATATTCGCTCTTAGTTCAGGGTCCAAAGCGCCAGGGACTCCTGATCCTTTACATAGATTCCATTGCCGGTGACGACCGGATGTGCGTAGGTTGCCGTTTCGGCGACCTTGATCTTCGCCACCTCCGAATATTGCTTATCGGTGGGCTGGAAGACGATCAATTCCGAGTTGCTGGGCAGAGCCAGCAGGCATGAGCCGGCGCTGACGATTGGTCCGAAGCCGCCGCGGTCCCGCTGCGTTTCGTCGATCCATGCGGTCTTGCCGGTTTTGGCGTTGATGCAGAAGAGCTTGCCGCTGTCGGAGAGGCCGAAGAGCAGGCCATCCCTGAGTACCGGCGTACTAAACTGTACGCCCAGCTCGGCGTTGCTCCAGAGTTCGTTAGCGACAAAGGCGTCCCCCTGCTTTTCGATTTTTACGGCCTTCGTGCCCCGACCCTTTCCGCCGTAGATGACCGTCTGGCCATCGACGATCGGGGTGGCGGCATTATACGCCATCTTTACCGGCGCAAACGGCACTTGCCACAGGAGCTTACCATCGGCCACGCCGATCCCCACGAGGCTTTTCTCGGTGGGCGTAGCGATTTGTTTTACCCCCCCTACCGTCAGCAGCTCAGGCGATCCGTAATCGGGGCCTTCCCCTGCCCATCGCCATTTCTCGTTGCCTGTCGCCAGGTCATAAGCGATGATGGCGCCATTGCCCGCACCGCCGACGTGCGCGATGACCATCCCGTCAACGATAATCGGCGAGAAGGCGGCGAAGAACCTGGGCACGACCTTGGGGAACGGGTCCTTGCGCCACACGAGTTTCCCGCTGGCGGCATCGAGGCATGAAACAACACCGCCGACGCCCAGTGTGACGACCTTTCCGTCAGCAACCGCGGGCGAGCTTCGGGGTCCAGGGTGCTTCGCTGCTGCACCTGTCACGGCTTGTGCGCCGTACTTTTCATTCCACAATTCTTTTCCAGTGCGCGCGTCGAGACATAAAATGGCTTCCTCGTCGCCTTGACGCGTGCAGACATACAGCTTGTCCCCCACCAGCGCCGGCGTGGCATCCCCCTGCCCCACGGGCACGCTCCACTTCAGTTTCAGTTCCTGGGGCCAGGTTTGCGGCGCGGTGAATCCGGCTACCTTACCATCCCGATCGGGACCCCGCCACTGAGGCCAGTCCTGCGCCCACGCGCAGCTCGCGCCAATCGCGACTACACAAATTGCAAGCACCATCTTCCTACTACTACCTGTGGTTTTCATGACAAGTACCTCCAATTCGATTTGCAACAGTGATCAACTCTTTCACAACACATGCCATAACATGCCTATTGAAATGTCTTTTGTCAAAGAAAAAAACGCGAAAAGAATCTCATCCTTCTTCTCAACGACGGACCGAACGGGTCATCATGGGCGGCAAAGGCAGCCTTCACGACCGGCGGCCGCCCGTATTCCTACCGGATTACTATGCGTTCTTGGGCTGACCTGGAAAACCGGATTCCTTCGGTCCCATATAAAGAAGCTGGAATTAAGATTTCACTTTTCCCGTGTTTATCCCGTATAATAAAAGCATGCCGTTATTCAGGGCAATGGCCGAACGATGAACTACAATCTTAAGAAACTGAGCGATGC
>DATKWR010000561.1:0-4610 GCA_035529475.1 Sedimentisphaerales bacterium
TGGCGGCTCAAACGCGCTGAGACCATGCAGAACCAGGCTATCGAGGAGATGGTCGAATCTCATGTCCGCTGGCAGCGGTTGAATTTGGGCCGCCGGACGCCGAAAGAACCGCGCTACGAGCCCGAGTATCTGGCTCTGGGACGCGTGGCTAAGGAGGACTGGTGCGGCTCAAAGCTGATCGAGCGGCTGTTTGAGTACGAACGGCGGATCGAGAAGAGCCTGTACAAGACGATGGCCGAGCTTCGGGCCATGCAACTGATGCGCCGCACGACCGAGGCTGCACAGCCGCAAGATGCTCCGCGGGCTGATGGAAAAACAAATTCTGAAAAACAAAGCCAATCCGATCTGGACCCGGAGAAGCTAATTGCTTTTTCCAAAAGGACTTGGGGCGAGCCGCTGCCGCAATGGGTCCGGGCGGGGTTAGAGCGTCTGGGCGTGTTTGTGGAGGACCACGAGGCATTGCCGGACGAACTGGAGCCGATTTCGAGCGGTCAGACTCAAGGAATTGGCGCAGACAAAGGCGCTGCGTTGAGCTTGGCGAGCCTCTGAGCCACCAGGCGCAAGGTGTTCCACACCACAATCGGCGAACAATCTCTCGCTGCGATACCTGCAGGCTATCCGGCTGCACCAGGGCTGCGCCGAAGATAGAGCATCGGTCAGGATTTTGCCTGCCGGCCGTCGCCAAGACGAACGATGGCATAGACAATCGCCGCCAGCAGACCGGCCAGAAGCACCAGCACAATCCACAGCCCCGATCCGCGGTTCAACTGGCGGATATCCATATAGACCCAGATGGCTAAGATAATATGGACGACCAGAACCAGCAGGAGCAACGGATGGGGCTCGCCTTTGTGCCCTTCCCGTGCGCGCTCGAGCTTGAACCTTTGCCCTTCGAGCTCAAGCCTCTGCATCTCGCGCTCCATGTCCATTTTGGCCTCGCGCTGCTGGAGCTCCATTTCCCGCTCTCGCATCGCCATTTGCGCGTCGGCATCCTCCGGCACGAACTCCCTGGCCAATACCGCCGGGCAGACGAACATACTCGCCAACAAAAGGCCCATCAAAACATATCGCTTCATCTGATATCTCCTATCCAAATCCATACGGTTCAACAAGGAACGAAAATTCGATCCTATCCGGTATTTCGACCCATTCGCCGCCCGTCTGCACATTTTCTCACCGCGACGGATCCTCTTTGCGGCGTTTCGAGGCTCTTTGTTCCGGACCTGCCTGGCTCAAAGCGCGAACATCTCAGGCGCCCAGAAGCACCTCGGCCCCTCTGCCCTGCTGGATCAAAGGAACGTAGCTATCGAGAGCCTCCAGCACCTCCGAATCGGTCAGATCCAGGGTGGCCTTTTTCTCGTGAGCCATATAGGCCGCCATGACCAGCATGGTGATTTTGCGGCCATACTGGAAGTTGAGCAAACCATCTTTACCCTGCTCAAACGCCGAGAGGGCATCACGCCATTCGGCAACATAACCATACAGGTCAGGCTCGTTTGGCTGAAGGACGAGCGCCCCGCGTGTTGCCTGCGCCTTCTCGAGGGCCAGCTCGCTGTTAGCGACGGCGGCGGCAGCCGCATCGCTGATGAACAACCCGGCGGGCGACTCCAGAGAGTTGACCGTGTAAGAATAGCCCGGGCCGA
Source organism: Sedimentisphaerales bacterium (assembly GCA_035529475.1). Lineage (GTDB taxonomy): Bacteria > Planctomycetota > Phycisphaerae > Sedimentisphaerales > Anaerobacaceae. The sequence goes on from DATKWR010000561.1 coordinate 1,644, forward strand.
AAGCCTCCATGAGCAGCCGAAGGCCGGGCGCATCGTACATCCAGGAGTTGGTCGCCTGAGCGACGCTGCAGACGCCGGTTTCGGTATCCTTGAACTCGAAGGTCACGTTGGAGTAATCCTCGGCGGGAGTGACCTTGTAGTCCACGCCTCTTTCTTTGAGCCGGTCGATCCAGGGCTTTTTGCCCCACTTGAGCAGAGCCATGTTAGCCGTAACCGAAACGGGCGTGAGGCAGTCAAGCGGCCGGCCGCTCGGTGTCAGCATGTACATGCCGACGGCGATGCTGTGACAACCCATGTCGCAGCAGACGCCGCCGCCCTGCCGCGTCGGGTCCCAAAACCACGGCTCGTGGGGTCCGCCGTGCTCCTCGGCGCTGCGGGCCAGATGCACGGCCCCTACGCTGCGCTCGACCGCCGCGAGCTGGCGTCTGGCTTCGACGACGGCGGGCATGTGAAGCTGATTCTCGAAATAGGCCGTGGGCACGTGGAGGGCCTTGGCCATTCTTGCCATGATGTCCGCCTCCTGAAGGTTGCGGGCCAAAGGCTTCTCGCAAATGATGCCCTTGAGTTTGGCGCCGTCCTCGACGGCCTTGGCGATGCTCCGTAGGATCTCCACGTGGAAAGGATTCGGGGCGAAAATGCAGACGACATCAACGGCCTGGCACATATCTGCAATGCTCTCGAATACCCTGGTCTCGCCCAGACCGTCCTGGCGTGCCCGCTCGGCCAGCGCCTCTGCTCCCTGGGGGGCGCAAACACCGGCTAATTCGACGCCTCGCACCGAACCTAACGCGCGCTCGTGAAACCCGGCCACAAAACCGGCTCCAATCATTCCTATTCTCAGCATTGAGTTGTTCCTTTCAGTTGAAATGTTATCAGAGCAACGATCTATCCTCGTTACGCGAGACAGAAAGCAACAAAACGCTCTTCGAGGCCCCCCGTATTTACACTACTCTGAGCCGAAGCACAATCCAAAAGTGCGCGGGGCGGCGGAAAAGCAGTGGCAGGTCCGGACGGCTTGTCCGCCGGACTTTTTCGATGCAGAACAGATCGTGTGATCCGTCAGGGCCACGCCGGAAAAATCGCAAGAACCGTCCACTTTAGGTACACCTCTGCCAACAAGGGTCCCAAAAAAACATTGAAAACAACGGGAACCTTCCGGACCATGGAAAAAATAGCAAAAATCGCCGGTTTTTTTGCGGAGACACCCCGCAAATCATCGAAAATATAGTAGCAGAATATGTTGTGCCGGCTGCTGAGGAATCCGTTCGGCCTATGGCTGACGGGACAACTGACGTACCGAAATTGTGAAGATTGCAGCAAGAATGTGGGCGGGACTTGACCCGCTTGAGAGGATTATCTAAGGAGACAGAAGAATGGCCTCAACAAAGGTCGCTGTGAAACGAATAGGATTGCCGGAAATAAGAATGAAGGCCCAGGCCCTTGGGCTGACACCCGGGAATATGAAGAAGGCAGAGCTCATACACGCCGTCCAGGTGGCGGAGGGTAATACCCCATGTTTCGGGAGGTCAAACGGCCACTGCCCTTACACCGACTGCTGCTTCATACGAGACTGCCTCAAGTCCAGGTGCTGAACGGCCTTGCTTCTTGGGACATCCTCGGCCTTTTTCCGGCAATGACAGAGGAAATACGGGCATTTGTTCGGGTCGGCCGTCACCCGGTGACAAGCAGGAAATTTCGGCTCCCGCTCTTTTAAATTAGTTGATTTTGTTGACAGTGACAGGTTTCTCCGATACTATCGATTCTGTGTCAAGGTGTATTCTCCTCTCCCTCGGAGTGTACCCCTGGTTGAAAACGAGGGAATCTATATTGCGGGCCGTCACTGAGGCCTAAGGAGAAGATTGTGGATAGAGGTAAAGTAAAATGGTTCAATGAGCGGAAGGGGTTTGGTTTTATTGTTCCCGACGATGGCAGCCAGGACCTGTTCATCCATCACTCGAACATCGCGGTGGAGGGCTTCAGGTCTCTGCAGGACGGCCAAGCGGTAGAGTACGAAGTCGCTGAGGGCAAGAAGGGCCCCGAGGCTGTCAACGTACGCCCCTGCTGATCCAAGACTGCAAGATGTCCGGATTGTAAGAACCACGGGCCCTGCCGGACGGTGGGGCCTTTCTATTTGACAATTCGCCATTGATCCTCGATCGTTGGCCTGGGTTTGTGTTTCGAGGATCTCGTGCCGTGTGGGGGCGGCTCTCTGACAACACCCGATCGACGAGGCAGTAACAGCAACGCCATCCATGACCTGGCGGAGACCCTTTTCGCAAAGATGCTGACGGAGTAGCGAAAGGCAAACAACATGTCGGAAACTCCATTACCTTTCTTATCCAAAGGCGGCCTCACGGGCAGCCGTGACATGATGTGCAGCCGGTTTAATATTAAGGAGAATCGGATGCGGGCTATGAGATTATGCGTTTTGGCTCTCGCCCTGGGGGCGGGTCTTTGCGGGTGCAGGAAAGAGAAAGCGGGCACTGGAGCTGCGGCACCAGCGCCGGAAGAAGAAACAAAAAAGGAGACGGCTATGGGTATAACGATTCAGTGGCTGGGTCATGCCAGCTTCAAGATTCGCCACGAAGACGACATCATATACATCGATCCGTGGAAACTGCAGGATTCACCACACGACGCGACGTCGGTTCTGATCAGCCACAGTCACTACGACCATTACTCGCCGCAGGATATTGCCAAGGTCAGCGGGCCCGAGACAAAACTCATCGCATCGGCTGATGTGGTTGCAAAGCAAAACTCGGGCGAAGCCATTATGAACGGACTGACGATCGAGTTGGAGAATGTCCGCCTGACCGGCGTGGCCGCGTACAACCCCAACAAGCAGTTTCATCCCAGGGCCAACAACTGGGTGGGCTTCGTGATCGAGCTGGGCTCGAAGCGCCTCTACTACGCCGGCGATACGGACCTCACCGCGGAAATGAAAGCGCTCAAAGGGATTGATGTTGC
>DATKWR010000562.1:0-13599 GCA_035529475.1 Sedimentisphaerales bacterium
ACCGTTTGAGGTGATGACGGGGGCGATACTGACGCAGAACACAAGCTGGACCAACGTCGAGAAGGCCATCGCGAATTTGAAATCCGCAGGATGCCTTAGCCCTGAGGCGCTCCATCGCATCGAGATCTCAGGACTCGCCGAGCTGATTCGTCCGGCCGGGTACTACAACATAAAAGCAAAGAGGCTCAAGAATTTCCTGGAGTGGCTCTTTGACAGCTACGACGGCAACCTCGCACATCTCGAATCCGTCGCCACCAACCGCTTGAGAGAGGAGCTCCTGGCCATCACAGGCATCGGCCGGGAGACAGCCGACTCGATTCTGCTTTACGCTCTGGAAAGGCCCATCTTTGTGGTCGATGCTTACACCGCCCGAATCACCGTCAGGCACGGATTGATCGAGCCAGATGCCGACTACGAGCAATTGCGGGAATTGTTCGAAGCGAACCTTCCACAGGACACCCGGCTGTTCAATGAGTACCACGCCCTACTGGTCCGAACGGGCAAAGAATTTTGCAGACCAAAGGCCCGGTGCCCCGGCTGCCCTCTCGAAAAGCTCCCTCATACTACTGATACCGAATACCCTTAAATCAATATGCTCACCCCCGGCCCACCAACGGACTTTTTGAGCATATATGATTCAGGACCCCCACGAATGTAATCCAGCAGAAAACTATCATAATGGTAAGGAAGACGGAATTCATTATTACGGTAGAAAGAAGCATGGATGACAGTATGACGGACAACATGCCAAAAATCGCCTTTCGCTGGAGAACGAGATTAAGAGTAAAGGCGATCGGCAGTATCAGCAAAGGAATAAACAATTGCTGTAAACGCACAGCATGAAAACTCACGTTGATTCCTCGCAGTGGAATCTCAGGCATAATCGACGCCATTGGTATCGTAACAGCCGCTATCGTTGCAGCAACCGCAGTTACCAGCACCGTAATTGTGATAACAAGCACCATTGTGGAGAAGAATCTCTCCTTTCGTCCGCCGGAAATCAACAGGGTGGAGTAAACGGGTAGTCGTAGATGTATGGCCATAAGACCCGGTATCAAAAACAATATAATTGTTCCACCCCCGCTCGCATAACACAAGAGACACAGCGTCACTAAAATACACAATATCCAAAACAACCACAACCTACCCTGCGATAAGGGCAATGCAAATACAAGATACAAGCTGCCCCAGATATATTTCCCAACGCTTGCACATTTGCTCCGTCGCAAGCGTAGGAGAAAGAATTCTTCCACGCGTGGATTTATCCTGAATTCTCTATCCCCTTTTGCGGCAATCCTGGCCCGGTCCCATTTGCGCTGGCTATTTCTGTTCACCAGACCGAAGAAGGCGAATAACGGCTTGTCACAATATCGCCTGGCAATACGTTCATCGCCCAAACTCACCCATGCGATAATGCTGCTCAGAATTCCGCTGACAACAGAGATTAAAGGCCATTTCGTGATCATGTTCTCGATGACAATATGAAGCTTGAAGAACGCGCCAACAAAAAGAATCCAGAGGGCCAGGTTTACCGCCCAGTGGGCTTGGCCATGAGTTAAGAATAACATTCCGGCTCCAAACCAATAGAGAGTCAAGAAGGTAAAAAGCGCCGACAAAACCACCAGAGGCAATTGCCACGAATCAAGACCCGGGTACTCAAGGAAAAGCAGCGAATACAATAGACTAAGCAGTATCCCTATTAGGAGCATGAAATACCTGGCGACTCTTCTATGGCCGGGCAGGCAATACGCAAAAGGCTTATTCAGGATTTCAATTTGCATTGACGCTGCTGTTAGTCCCGTCAAAACAAACATCAATATTGCAAACGGTACGAATCTGCCCTGGCCGGCTTTGCGATTGGCAGCCACCGTCTGGATACTCGCAAATATCAAGAATCCAAAAAACGCATAAAACAGCCAAAGACCCCGACGTTGATAAAAGTGCCTTAAATTGGCAGTAAGAATGCTCATTTCTTCCTCTCCTGAAATTAACGCCTTTTTAGCCGGCTACAATCCTGTAAATCTCTTCCAGTGACAACGGCTGAACCTCGATTTTACATTTCAGCGATTCACCCTGCCGCTCAAGCACCTCTCTCGGTGTATCGTGTATTGTCAGTATCGCCTGTCCGTCGTTTCGTTGAGATTTTATGATGTTGTCGAAGGGAAGCTGAGCCGGCAGTTTTCCGCTTACGGCGTTGATATGCACGCGGCAGTATTTCTCAAGCAAATCGTCGAAGCCGCTGTCGCAGAGTATGCGGCCTTTCTTCATAATGACCGTCCGATCCATGACCTTCTCGACGTCACTGAGGATGTGCGATGATATGATGATCGTTCGTCTTTCGCCCTGGATAAGCTCAAGAAGCAGATCAAGAAAATTGGCACGTGCAATAGGATCCAGCGCCGAGGCCGGCTCATCAAGAATCAACAGTTCGGGCTCAAACCCTATGGCCAGAAGTATGGCGAGCTTCTGCCTTTCTCCCGGCGATAGCGAGCCGACTCTTGCCTCGGTAGAAATCTCAAATTCCGCAATATAGCGCGATTCAAGGTCACTATTCCAATTCGGATAATAGGCCGCGACATAGCAGAGGATCTGGCCGACCTTCATCCAGTCAAGAAGCTCCCCCTCCTGATGGACGTATCCGATGCGAGCAAGCTCCCTTGGCCCCAGCTTGGCCGCTTCGCGGCCGAAAGTGACGACATGGCCTTCATCCGGTAGATATAAACCGATGATGTGCCGAAGTAATGTGCTTTTACCTGCTCCGTTGGCACCAAGCAGCCCTATTATGCTGCCTGCGAATATTTGGAGATCGACATGATCAAGGGCTGTCGTTTTTCCGAATCGCTTGCAGAGATTCCTGATTTGAATTATTGGTTCTTCGCTATTCATTGGACCTGTCCCTCGTTTTTGAATTATACTTTTTGTACAACCCCTCGAACATTTCCATTGCCTGCTTTTCAGTAAAACCAAACTGAGCCGCCGTTATTGCCGCTTGGTTTAGGATTCCCTCCAGAATTCTCGTTTGTGTTTGCATCTTGTGTGTGTTTTGCACCCTGGCGACGAACAAACCGATTCCGCGCCGCCTTTCAAGCAATCCATCGGCCTCAAGCATCGCATACGCTTTGCTGATTGTCATCGGATTGACCCGCAACTGCGCCGCTAAGTCCCGTACGGATGTCAACTGCTGGGCTTCGAGAAGCTGACCGGCCATTATCTGGTGCTTTATCTGCTCGATGACCTGGCGATAAATCGGAACGCCGCTGTGATTATTGATTTCCAGTAACATCAAATTAGATTCCCATTACGTATTAGTGTATTACTACAATAATACACCATCAAAAACATCTGGCAAGAAAAAAATGAAAAATATTGAAAATATGCCCTACCTATGACAGAGGCTGGAACTACGCATGCAAAAACATTGCTAATGTACTATTTGCCCGGGTTTTGCCCCGGGGTCGGCGGTGAGCATGAAGATGTCTTTTCCGCCGGAGCCGGCCGCCAGAATCATCCCTTCGGAGAGACCGAACCGCATCTGCCTGGGCTTAAGGTTGGCGAAATAAACGACGGTCTTGCCGGTCAAATCCTCGGGCTTGTAAGCTGTCGCTATAGCGGCCATAACTGTCCTCTCAAGTCCGCCCACGTCCAAACGCAGCCGCAACAGCCTATCGGCGCCTTCGACCCGCTCGGCGCTCAGGACCTTGGCAATGCGCAGGTCAATCTTCCCGAAATCCTCAATCGTGCATTCGGGTTTGATCGGCTCGGCAGCAGCCGCCTGCGGCGGCGGACCTTGAGTTTCCTTACTCTCTTCCATCATGGCATTCACCTTTTCTTCATCAACTCTTTCGAATAATCGCTCGAAAATATTTATCTTGTGATTCTCCAGCACCGTACCGACGTCCGCAAAACTCACTTTGTCAACATTGAGGAATCTTTCCACCTTCTCGGCGAATATCGGCAGGATGGGCTTTAGGTAAATCGTCAAAATCCGGACGGCGTTGATTACAGCCGTCAAGGTCGTTCGCGTCGCCTCCAGGTCCGTCTTGACCATCACCCAGGGCTGATTCTGCTCGACGTACCGATTGGCCTCGTCGGCCAATCCGGTAATCGTCCGGACCGCGGCGGCGAATCTGAGGTTCTCGTAATCCTCGATGATCGGGTCTTTCGCTGCCGCGAGTTTCGCGATGAGCGCTCTGCCCTGCTCGTCCAGCCGGCCAAGCCGGGAATCCAGCTTGTTGGTCAGCATCGGACCCGAACGGGATGCGAGGTTGGCGAACTTGCCGACCAGGTCGGAATTGGTCTTGCTGATGAAATCATCCAGTCGCAAGTCAATATCTTCGACGTTGTCGGTCAATTTGCTCGCGTAGTAATAACGCAAGTACTCGGGATCGAGATATTTTGCGTATGTTCCGGCCTTAATGAAGGTCCCGCGTGACTTGCTCATTTTCTCTCCATTGACGGTCAGGAAACCGTGCACGAAGAGTTTCTCGGCGACCTTGATACCCGCACCGATCAGCATGGCGGGCCAGAACAAGGCGTGAAAATACATGATGTCCTTGCCGATGAAATGATAAAGCTCGTATTCGCCGTCACTGGCCTGCCTGGAGGCGGTACCGGGCCAGAGAGCATCGAAATCGAGGTTGTTCCTGTCGCAATAATTTTTGGCCGAGGCCATATAGCCGATGGGCGCGTCCAGCCAGACGTAAAAGAACTTGTTCTGCTCGCCCGGTATTTTGAATCCGAAGTACGGCCCGTCGCGCGATATGTCCCAGTCTTTCAAGCCGGCGCTGAACCATTCTTCGAGCTTGTTGGCCACCGATTTCTGCGTGTGCCCCCCGGCGACAAGCGCTCTGAGCGGCTGCTCGTAGTTGGCGAGCCTGAAAAAGTAGTGCTCGCTTTCTCTGCGAACGGGCTCGGTGCCGCACGTGGAACACTGCGGATTGATCAGCTCCGTCGGCCTGTATATCCCGCCGCACCTGGCGCACGAATCGCCGTATTGTTTTTCTGCATGGCATCGCGGACAAGTGCCGCGAATATATCTGTCCGGCAGCCACATCCGGCACTTCTCGCAGTAAGCCTGCTCGATGCTGCTCTTGACGATGGAGCCGGCTTCATTCAAACGGGTGAAGATCAGCTCGCTGAAGTACCTGTTTTCCGGCGAGTGGGTCGAGTAATAGTTGTCGAACTCGATGAGAAACCGGTCAAAGTCGCTCTTGTGCTCTCTGTGCATGCGCTCGATCAGCTCCTCCGGGCTGATGCCGGCCGCGCGAGCACTGATCATCACGGGCGTCCCGTGCGTGTCGTCGGCGCAGAAATACAGGCACTGGTGGCCGCACATTTTCTGGAATCGCACCCAGATATCGGTCTGGAGATATTCCACCAGGTGTCCTATGTGGATGGGGCCGTTCGCATAAGGCAGGGCTGAGGTTACGGCGATTTTGCGAGGCATTGTTCTTCCTTGAGGATCGAAATCACGCATCCGGTATCATTGCTGGTTACTGTCCTTGGTTATCCCGGCTTCCCGGTCGTTCGCGGCGCCGTCCTGTTTCCCTGCCGTCGCGCCTGGTCGGATGATCTCGATCTCATCGAGGCCGACCGCCGCTTTGTCCCCGTTTTCATACTCGACCAGGACCAACTGGCTCAATATCTGGCCATCCACAACCTTGCCCCGCCCGTGCTGAGTTTTCACCGGCGTGTTCTTCCTGGGAAGGCGCTTCTTCAGTTCGGTGTAGGTTTCGTCCTCGTACCTCAGACAGCACTTCAACCGGCCGCAATATCCCGAAATCTTGGCCGGGTCGAGCGTGGCCTTCTGCATCTTGGCCATGCGCATATTGACCGGCTTGAGGTGCTTCAGAAAGCGCTGGCAGCAGCACTGCTGCCCGCAGCTTTCCACGTCCCCGAGGAGCTTGGCCTCATCGCGAGAGCCGATCTGGCGCATTTCGATGCGCGTCTGGTATTCCTGTGCGATGTGCTTGACCAGCCCGCGAAAATCCACCCGTCCGTCCGACATAAAATAGAAGATGATGCGTTCGCCGCCGAGGACATGCTCGGCATCGACAATCTTCATCGGCAGGTTCATTTCCCTGACGAATTTCCTGCACGATTCCATCTCTTCCCCGGCAATTTTCCGCAGGTGCCGTTCTTCGCTTATATCCGCGGCGGTTGCGAAGCGGACGAATTTGCCGGCCTGCTCCAGAGGGAATTCGACCTCGCTCGCGGTGAAATATTCCCGTATTTGTTCCTCACTCAATCGGAACTGGCCCCCTCGGTAGCACGTGAACCGGCCCACGAGATAGCCCAATTCGAGACCGCGACCGGTCTTGATCACGACCTCATTCTGTTGCCTGGGAATCGCGGCCTCATGATGCTCGAAGAGACCGAGCGAACTCATCCGGCCGTACCGAACCAGCATGTACCTCTTGTTTCTCGCCTGTTTGGCCTTTGGTTCTGAGTTTTTTGCCATTGAAACTACCTGTATTAGCACAGCCTTAGGCTGCTTTTCTCTTAGGCCGTATGCGGGAAACGCACAATGTCATTCTGAACGTAGCGCAGCAAAGTGAAGAATCTCACCCGATCATCCTAATCCCAGATGCTTCGCGTCGCTCAGCATGACAAGAGTCAGAACAACGAGCTCCCACACATGCCCTTAAACCTTTATTGTATCAGAGTCAGCCAGGTTTAACAAGAGCTGCTCGAAAATAAGCTTCTCATTGACACTGGACTCGATCCAGCCCAACATGCGGTAGCACTCGGCGATTTTCTCCGCGGCGCGCTCGGCATCGAAACGGGCGGCCAATTCGCGTATCTGCTCTTTCTGGTCAAAATTCACGGGCTCCTTCGCCGGCGCCGCATTGAGTCTCATCGCATCGTGCAGGGCCGAGACAATCATCGCAATGACCGTTCCCATCGCCCGGCGGCTGATATCCGCCTTGCTTGTGGCCTCATCGAGGTCCGCCCATTTGTCGGCAATCTTTTTGCAGCCCGCAAGAAGCTCCTGGGCCAGATCCAGGGCGTCGGCGAATTCATAGCGGACCAGAGACCCCAGAAGCCGCTTCTTGATTTCGTACAGCTCCGCGCCGGCCAATTCAAGCTGCGCCCACTTGCACGCGGTGCCCAGGCTGCCTTGTGCCAAACGCGCAAAGTACAGTGGCTGCTCGCCTTCAAGGCCCATACCTTGCAGTTTCTCGACCGTCCTGCTTTCGTCTATGGGCCCGAAGCGAACCGTCTGACATCGTGACCTGGTCGTCGGAAGGAGCTTCTCCAAGCGGGTGCAAAGCAGCACGATGGAGCAATACTCCGGCGGCTCTTCAAGGACCTTCAGCAGGCAATTCTGCGAGGAAGCGTTGAGCTTTTCCGCCTCGCTGACAACGAAGATCTTTCTCCTTGAGAGCGTCGGCCTTCTCGATACCTTCGCAACAAGAAACTCGCGAATGACATCTATCGGCAGATCGATAGGAGGGGGCTTGCCTTTGCCGTCCTCGGTGAATTCTCGCAGCTCCTTGTAAACGTGATTGAAGTCGGGGTGCGAATCCGCCTCGAAAAGCCTGCACGATTGGCACGAGCCGCAACTGTCCGCGAAGCCCTCCTGCAGTACAGGCTCTGTGCACAGCAGCAGCTTGGCCCATTCGCGCGCGGTCCTGAATTTGCCGACGCCTTCGGGGCCGGCAAAAATATACGCATGGGCCCATTTGTCCGATGCAAACGCCCGCTGCAATATATCAATCGCCCTGTCCTGGCAGAAAACGTCTCTTAAAGACATAAAACATCAGCCACAGATTACACACATTTCTCAGATTTATTCTACTATGTCATAAGACCATACGTTTAACTTCGACTGATGGACCGAAGTTAATAATGAGGCCCACCTCAAGTCCGGTAGCCTTCAGGTAATTCAGCAGTTGTGCTTCAAAAGCACCGGTGTATTTGTCAACAGCTTTGACTTCAACTATTATCCTTCCCTCAATCAAAAGATCGGCGGAAAAATCCCCCACGACCTGATCGTCATACCGAACTTCGATATGCGTCTCAAATTCTACGCTATAACCTCTTTTACATAGCTCTATGAACAATGACCTGTGATAGACCTTTTCAAGAAATCCGTGGCCCAAGGTATTGTGAACAGCATAAGCAGCGTTGATAATCTCGCGTGTAAGCTCTTTATGTTTGTATTCCACCATTTGGAACAAATCTGATTCAGTGCAATCTGTGAAATCTGTGGCTAAAAAAACTTTTCAATTTCCGCTGTCACCCTCTCGTGCACCGTTTCGACGTCGCCGGTGGCATCGACGACTGCGAAGCCCTTTTGCACCCGGGCTAATTCCAGAAAACCTTCGCGCACTTTCTGATGGTATCCGTCCCCTTTCGCCTCCATCCTGTCCAATTGCTGCTTCAAACGCTGTGAAGCGGTCTTGAGGTCCACGTCGAGGATGATGGTCAGGTCGGGCCAGACTCGATCAAGACAGTCGGTCGCGATCTTGATGACCTTGTCCATCCCGAAACCACCGGCACAGCCCTGGTAGGCGCACGTGCTCGAAAGCCATCGGTCGAGCACTACGCAGCGATTCTCGCGCAGCGCCGGCGCAATCTTCTCGGCCCAGAGCTGCGCCCTGGCCGCCATGTACAGCAACAACTCCGTCCTCGTACTCATAACCTCGTGTTCGGGGTTGAGCAGAATCTCCCGTATCTTCTCGCCGATGGCGGTGTCACCGGGGTCGCGAAAGCGGCTGACCACAACGCCCTGCTCTTGCAGCCCGTGGGCCAGGAGTTTCGCGTGCGTACTCTTGCCGCAGCCGTCCGGGCCGTCGAGCACGATAAACTTGCCTTGGAATTTATCCTTCAAAGACTTTCACCTTCAATCACAAATGATTATGCCGGCGCAGACGATACCAGCCCTCGCTTCGTAAGACAACCTATTTATTCCTACGGCCACTGTCGTGCCGGGTTCTATTTGGAGGCATCCGACAGCAGATCATACGTCTGCGGCATGCGATGGCGAGGTCCGATGGAGCGCCAGTGGCCGACCCATTGGAGGGGTTCCCGCTGGTTCAGGTCGATCTCCGCCCAGAAGACGCCCTGCTTGCCCTCGTTCGAGGCTAAAATTCGGCCCATCGGGTCGATGACGAGACTGTTGCCCCCGTACACCGAAGGGACCATATAGACGCCGTTGTCACGCGCGCGGACCCTGAAGGTCGATTCGCCGTTAACGCAGCCGTTCTCGTCGGGCAGCGTATTGCCCCAGGTCGGGGCAAAGATAATTTCCGCCCCCTGGAGGGCGAACATCTCCGCCGCCTCGGGGAAGAACCAGTCGTAGCATATTTGAATCGCCACCTTGCCGAAGTCCGTCTCGAAGACGGGGTATTCATGGCCGGGGCGAACGCCCTTGGTCCACTCCTCGCGCGGCAGGTGGACTTTGCGGTATTTGCCCGCGAGCCGGCCCTGCCGGTCCAGCAGTACGGCGGTATTGTAAACAACGTCGCCGACCCGCTCGTTAAGGCTGGCCACGACCCATACATTGTTCCTCTTGGCAGCCTCAGCCAACGCCTCGCTCGCCGGGCCTGGAATAGGCTCGGCCAAGTCTTTGATAGTAGCGGTCGTACCGACGGCGGTAATCGTCTCGCCCAGGCAGACGATATCGAGCCCGAGCTTTCCCGCCGCGTCGATCTGATCGCACCAGAGCGCCAGATTCTTCTGAGGCGTGCTGTTTTTCGGCCGCAGATACACCGTGCCGACCTTCACCTTTCGCGGCCCAGGCGGCGGCGCTTCGCGCAGGCTCACCTGTTTCCAAAGCGCTGAGCCGCCCCGAAGCCATTTGACCTCCAGCGACAACCGAGCGCCGTCGGCCCCTTCGGGTGCGACAAGCACGTCGTCGAACCGCGCCAAGACGCCGTCAACAATCGGCCCTCGCACCAACATCCCCGCCGGATGAACCAGCTTGCCATTCCGCATCCAGCTCACCCGCAGCAAAAGCGAATGATAAGCCGCCGGAACGTCGCGCAACTGACACTCCGCCTTAACCGCATAAGCCTTCCCCCCGTCGATACCTTTGATATCCTGAGTAACTCCCCCAACCGCGTAAGGATCCGCCCCATCAATCAAAAGCCCGCCGCCGCCATCGACCCGCACCCGGCAAGCCGCCTTCTCCCACACCGGCCCCCAAACCGCCCACCCCTCCGGCACCGCCCCTCCGGCAGAATGACGGACCGCCTCAAACTTAGGATTCAAAACCAGCTCCTCCACCCCCGCGCCAAACGCCAAGCTCGCAAGGCAAATAACCAACATCACACCAGAAAATACACATTTTCCCATCTGTCAACTCCTTGATCCTCACTGACTTGTCATTGCGAAGGAGCTTGCCCCTTAGGGGCGAGCGACTGCGGCAATCTCATTCTTTCCTTATTCACTTGTCCTTCAGTTTATCAAGCCACCCCTGAGTCTTCTCAATCATGTGCGCGATGCCTATTTGCCTGTATAGCGCCAACGCACTTTCCAAACACTCTCTCGTCTTTGCCACATCTCCTCGCTGTTCATAAAGCGAACCCAAATTGATATGCAGGTTTGCGGTCCTCTCGTTCATCCCTCGAGATTTGGTAATCTCAAGGGATTCTTTGAGCCTCTGCTCAGCCTCGTCCAAATCGCCCTTCCTTAGATAAATCACCCCCAGGTTCTCGTAGTCGGCTGCTACTCCTTCTAATCGGCCGATCTTCTTGTTGATTTCCAATGACTTCAGATGCATCGACTCAGCGTTGTTGAAATCACCCTTGTCAATATAGAGCAGACCCAAATTGGCATAACCATCCGCTACTCCTTCTGATCGCAAGAGTTTCTTATTGATTTCCAATGACTTCAGAATCACCTGCTCCGCCTTGTCATAATCCCCTCGTTTTCTGTACACCTGGCCTAAGTCGGCGTAATCTCCCGCCACTCCCTCTAATCGGCCCAGATTTTCGTTTGTCTCCAATGATTTACTAAACATCGACTCTGCATTATCCAAATCATTTCGAGTTAGGTAGGTCAACCCTAAATTTCCACAGGCGCTTGCCATAATTTCCTTCGAGTCCAATTTTACCGCAATCTCAAGTGACTTCAGATGCATCTGTTCGGCTTTGTCCAATTCACCACGTGTTCGATAAATTACGCCCAAGTTGTTGTAGTTAATTGCCACTGTTTCCTGCCACTCCAATTTCTCTGCAATCTCCAGCGACATTAGAAACATCTGCTCTGCCTTGTCCAATTCACCGCGTGTTCGATAAAGAAGCCCCAAATTTCCGTAGTGTCTTGTCATCCCGCTCAGTCGCCCAAGCTTCTTGTCTAATGACAGTGCGGTTTCATGTAACTTCTCAGCACGTTCTAAATCACCTCTTATTTGAGAAATTATACCAAGATTGCCGTAATTCTTAGCTATCACCTCTGACCGTCCAAGCCTCTTGTTGATCTCCAGCGATTTTAGGAACATCTGTTCGGCATGACCCAAGTCACCTCTTGTTTGATAGATACGTCCTAAATTAGAATACTGATCCGCTACTCCCCCCAATCGCCCCACCTTCTGATTCATCTCTAGTGCTTGCCCGAGAGACTCTTCTGCCCTACCCAAGTCCCCCCGCGCCAAATAGACGAGCCCCAAATTGCCCAATGCCATGGCCTGCCATATTTCATCATTCGTCTTAACGCCGATCTCTTGAATGCGAATATATGTGCGCTCCGCTTCGGCCAGCTTTCCTTGCATGATACAGATAAGCCCCTTTTGGTTGATAGCCGGGAGATCATTTGGATCAATGGCGAGAACTCTTTCAATCGCAGACTTAGCGACATCTATGTCACCTCTCAAATACGCAATCGCTGCTATCTCTCGGTTCCGCTGTCCGGGTTGATCCGGGTGCTTGTCTCTTTCCCTAATCAATAGTTCCTGCAATCTACTTAAGTCGCTTTGGCGCCACGCTTGCAGTGCTTCCTTTGCGTCTAGCCGGTTGCCCCCCTCAGCCGCCAATTTCTCTGTTCTCTGTGCCCCCTTTATAGCATTCTCTCTCCTCCAATATTCTGCTTCTTGCTCCCAATATTCCGCTTTCTGTTCGGCTCGTCCCTTGTCCTCAGCCAACTTTATAATTCTTCCCCAAGTCTCCGCATCTACTCCAGGTCTCTTGTCAACTGTAACATTGGCGTTATGTCCTATGACGATCCCATCGCCTTCTACGCGACCGACACCCACTTCAGGGGCCGGTTCAATCTTCTTGTGCCGTGATCTCAAAACAACTGGCACAACAATCCCGCTGATAGCTGCTACCACCACGGCTACGATCACAATTTGATTTGTTGTGCTTTGTCTTAGAAATGCATCGATCAACCACATTTGTCTTTCCCTCCGATCAGTCCAACGGTCTCGCTCCACAATCGGACATATCTCCTAGCCTTGCCCATGTTTGTCAACAAGTTTCCCCGATTTCGCTTTTCTGTTACGAGTACCTACCCGGCAGCCCATGTCTAAGCCCCTGTCAAGCCCAATTTGTACGAAAGGCCACCCGTTTTGTCATTCCCGCGCACGCGGGGATCCACTCAGCCGCAACCTAATGGATCCCTGCTTTCGCAGGGATGACACGATAAAGCGGTTCCCGCATAATAGACACTTCATTATAGCAGCAGACGCTTGCCGGGCAATTCAAATTCCGATGGACTGCTTTCACCGTCTATGTTAGGATATTGATAGTGCTCTGTCAGAGATGGTTTGACGGGTTGCGACTTCGTTACAGGGTTGTCACCCCGAGCGCAGTCGAGGGGTCTATTGGAATAGATTCCTCGACTCCGTTTTACTCCGCTCGGAATGACATCTTTCATCTGAATCTGTGACAAAGCACCGGTCTGCAGGCATATTATGGCGAATGAGGCTGCTATCGGAGCGAAGGCGTAATGGCTGGCGGTGTGTTGAAGGTTGCGACGTGTCAGTTTGCCGTGGGGCGTTCGATCGCGCGAAATTCGCGGGCGATCTGCGAATTCCTGCACAAGGCACGCAAGGCCAGAGCGGACATCGTGCATTTTTCCGAATGCGCGCTGAGCGGCTATGTCGGCACGGATTTTCCCAACTTCGAGGGGTACGACTGGGACCTGCTCCGCGCCGAAACTGAAAAGGTCATGGCGCTTACGGCCAAGCTCGGCCTTTGGGTCGTTCTCGGCAGCACGCACAGGCTGACCGAGCCGAACAAGCCCCACAACAGCCTCTACCTGATCAATCCCGAAGGCAGGATCGTTGACCGGTACGACAAGCGATTCTGCACGCCGGGCGACCTGCGGCGGCTCACGCCGGGCAACCGGTTCGTCAACTTCACCCTCAATGGCGTGAAATGCTCGCTGCTGATATGCTTCGACCTGCGGTTCCCCGAGCTCTATCGCGAATTGTATAAGCAAAAAGTCGAGTGCATCTTTCAATCCTTCTACAACGCCCGCCAGAAAGGGCCGAGCGTGCACACGCACATCATGCGCCAGACGATGCAGTGCCGCGCGGCAACGAATCATTTCTGGGTGAGCATGTCGAATGCGAGCGGGTATTATTCGCCCTATCCGTCGTGCTTCATTCAGCCCGATGGCGTGATCGCCCGCCACCTGCCGGCGAATCGG
>DATKWR010000563.1:0-12624 GCA_035529475.1 Sedimentisphaerales bacterium
TTACTACGACACCTTGATTGCTTATTGTCGCGAGCATGAATTGCCTATATGCTTTCGGGGCACGCAGTGGGAGGCGATGCTGCTGGACAAAGAGTACCGGGAGCTGCCGCCCGAAAAGTGTCCGGCGGTGATTGGCGCCGATGGCAAGATCATTCGCAAGCTCAGCCCCTTCGGCCCGATTGAGCCTTGGCGCGACCCGGCGAAGGCATACGTGGATACGCCTGCGATGAAGGAGCTCCAGCGGATGTATCCCGATCCGCCTTTGGTCTTGTTTGTCGGCAACAATGAGGCGCCCGACCTGCGATGGCATCAGGTGGAACAATCGAAACGGTATCTGGACAAATACGGCCAGGGACGGTCCGACCAGTTCAAGCGCAAGGTCGTCGGCCAGGGCTGGATCGAGCGCTATCGCGTCATGTTCCAGGCCATGCGCGCGGCCTTAGTCAGCGACGCGTGGAAGAAGAGCGTCCGCTTCGTGGGCTACGGCGCCTTCGGCCCATCGCACTTCGGGCGCTGGGAGGGCTGGAAAGAATATTCACTGATCACGGATGAGTGGACAAGTCCCGACTGGCACGTCTGGGACGGTGGCAGCCCTTCCTATTACACGCACAACTGGGACGGCAGCCGCGACCATTGGGTCTGGTCCACCCAGGTCGAATCCATGAACTGGGTATTCCAGCTTGAAGAAGCCTGGAAGGTCAACCCGAATTTCTGGTGGGAGATTTCCTTGTGGGACGGCAATGCTTCCGACTGGACGCCGCAAACCGAGTGCACGCCAGAGATGACCAAGAAATCCAAGGCGTGCCAGTACGCCAAAGATGGCCAGACTTATACGCCGGAGCGTTACTTAGGCTGGGTACAGTTTGGATTGTGGCTTCTGCGGCCGCGGGTCGTCCGCGAGTTCCGAGGAAGCACGACGCCGCTGGAACCGTGGCGGCCGTTCTTCGAGCGGCTGTTGTTTGCCGTCGATCGGGTGTATGCCGATGCGACGCTGAAGGATTTCTGGCGTCATGGCGAGCTTGTGCCCAACCGTACGCATCAGCATCCCTACCAGGTGGACGTGCCGGAAAAGTACCGCAACCTGGACCGCTGGTTCCTGCTCGACACGAATCTCGATCCTCCCAGGCCCTGGGAACAGACGACCAATATTCCCGTCTTTAGCCTGGCGCTCGTGCAAGGCGAGCAGGGGGGCCGGCGATGGCTCCTCTATGTCCATTCGCCATTAGAGGACCGGCGGGGCGTGACGATTACCGTCCCCGAATATGGGCAGGTGACCGTCGATGTGCCGCGCGCGGGTGCGTTTTACCTCATAGACCAGCAACACAACAAGCTAACACAGGTCGCCGCCACTCAAACCGGCGAGTTCTGATGTGCTCTATGGATTCGCCGGGCGGACTTCGATGGTTCCCATCTTGTATCGCCGATGGCCGTCGTCGTTCTCGTGGGGCAGGGCGATCACGGGGGTGCCGTCGCGCATCCCAATAGAGAGATACAGATCGTATGTCCTAGGCTGGGTATTGGGTGCGTAGCCATACGTTTTCATCGCCACAGTGAAAGTCGAGCGGATGGTTCTTGCTGGCGATTCGCCGGGCGGGCCGACCGGCAAGTCGCGAACGTTAAACGACTCATCACAAAAGGCCGCGACGATTCCGCCTTGTTCGTTCTTGAGGGTAAATGCAATAAAGCCTCCCGGATAGCAGGGCGCCACCCCTGCGTTGGACCACGTGCTTGAAATGATGAAAGGCTCGCTCAAGTGAATCTTCTCGGGGAAAGTCACCTTCTTCAATTGAATTCGATACCCCATTCGGCGATTGATCTTCTCGATGATGTCACGGTTCTCCTCCAGCAGGATTCGCGGCCACCAGTGGATGGACATGTAGCTGGCGTGGTATTCCTCGATGGCTTGCAGCAAAAGCGAGCCGTCGCCCCAGGCATTCCTCTTCTTGCTCGACCCGTAGTGCTCGTGCTCCAAAATCACCGGCAGCTTTGGCCAGAACTCCTGGGCCATTTCCGCATGGAACCACGATTTTGGCGGGGGCTGAACGCAGATGCTGTCGTCGCGAAGGGTCACGCCTTTCGAGAGGGCATAGTCGGTGATCGGAAAGTGCCTGCCCGGCTCGCCCGCACCGGCGAAGTCGTCGCTGATCGCCAGCAAAGTTTTTTTGAAGTGCCTGCAATACAAGTCCACGTGGATTCTGCGGGCTTCGTCGTCGAAGGGCAGTTTCGAGCTGGCCCACGTGTGCCCTTCGCCCCAGACGCCGAAAGAGCCGATGTCCACGAAGGCGACGTTCGGATTGCCGTCATATCGCGCGGCCAGGGCCGCGAGGAAGTTATCGAGCTTGTTGAGAAAGACCGGGTCTTTGTAATCCGGCTCCCAGAAGGGCCCGTTCTCGTCGGCACCTTTGCCGACGGTGAAGTTGTAGCCCTTCGCGCCGGCGGCGTGCACCCACTCAGGCGTCGCCCAGCGCATCCACGATTCGGTGCTGCTGATGCGAAGGGCGATTTGCTTGCCCTTGTCGATCCAGCGCTGGGCGGGCGTATCCAGCAGCGACCAGTTGAACCGGCCCTCTTGCGGCTCGAGGAACGACCACGGGACTCGCAGATAGACACAGGAAAGACCCGGAAAATCGTCCAGCGTATCCTGCGGCTCCAGCTTTGAGCCGTAATTGGTGATGATGTTCGAGTAGAAGTGCATCGTCCAGCCCATCTGCGGATTGACCAGTGCCCGGCCATGATCCGCCGGCCCGACGGTCTGCAAGCCGGCTTCTTTCGCCGGCGAAGATTCATCCTTAGCCGCGGCGCTGCTGCGGAGAACGGGCATGGCCGCCAGAACGGTGACACTAAGCAGAAAGCAGGAAAGTTTCTTCATCATGTGATGGTCCGTCTTTGTCATACTCAGAAATGCGTAGTTCCTATTCCGGCGGTGCTTCTATCGTCCCGATGCGGCACGGAGGCTTTCGAGAAATCCGGCCGGGACAGGCAAGCCCAGGCTTTGTATGTTACGCACATCCTCCCACGCCTTTTCATAGTGGCCCCTTGCGTAAAGAGCAAGGCTGCGCCTCATGTACATTTCACCGGACACAGGGTCAAGCTCGATGACCTTTGTGAAATCGCTGATGGCCTGGTCGTATTGGTTCATTGTGGCCTGGAGCAGACCCCGGTTCCTGTAGGCTTCTGCGAATTCCGGCTTGACCTCGATGACGATGGTCAGGTCCGAAACGGCTTGTCCCAACTGGCCCAACGCGGCATAGACAAGCGCTCGATTGTAATAGGCGTCGGCGAACGCCGGGTTTCTCCTCACGGCCCTCGTGAACTCTGCGATGGCGGTTTCATACTGGGCGTTTCCTGCTGCGTCAATTCCGCGATTGTTGCAGGCGTTGGGGTCCGAAGGGTCGGTCTGAAGGATTTGAATCTTCCCCCTTAACTGCCCTTGCCACGGCTGCTGCGGCCTGTTGAAAGCGCGCTCGAACTCGGCCTGCCACTGGCTCATATCCTCCCGCAGGTGGCGTACCGTTCGCGTCTCGAAGACGTTGCCCGACGGCATGTAGTCTGCCTTCTGGAGCGCAATACAGCCGAGCGGGTATCGCTGCCTTGCGATCAGGTACGGAAGGGCGCCTATCTTTCTGGCATCCACGAAGGTTTCACTGTAGCCGAAGGCGTCTTTGCGAACGATGTCAAAGGGCAGGCCATAAGGTGACATCACACCCGTGATGATGTGGACAAATCCCAAAGCTATAACGCCCAGCCCGCCGGCCACGCATAAGGTGACCGACGTTCGCTCGTGCCACTTCTTCTGCCGCTTGCCGGCTGCTGCCTTAAGCGGCGCTCCGCAATGAGGACAGACGCCGGGTTTGCTTTGGGCCTGCTGGTCAGCTTTTTTCCGTTTGGTCCAAATCATTTCTGTTTCCGATTTCAAATCGTAAATCGAAACTCTAAAATCGCCAATTCTCCAGAATACCACCTTTTTTGACCGGGGGCAAGCCCTCCGAGAATCGAGATACGAGCAGAAAAAGCTTGCTTTTGCCGGCTGATTTGCGGATGCTAAATGCTCAGACTGGCATTGTGGTAGTTTCTTACATGGGAGAACATCGATGAGACTGACCCGCGCATATTTGAGTATTGCGTGTTGTTGTCTGGCGATTGCGTTTACAGGCTGCTCATCGTTCACTCGCAAAGGCAGCGAGCGTTCGGCTCTGGAGGTAGAGAGGAACGTTCACTGGCCGGCGGGAAAGCGGGCGGCTATCAGCTTAACGTTTGACGATGCGCGTTCCAGCCAGCTCGATCGCGGTCTGCCGGTTTTAGATGAATACGGCGTCAAGGCGACATTCTATGTATCGCTCAACTCCATGGAGAAACGGTTGGATGCCTGGAAGAATGCCTTGGCCAACGGCCACGAAATCGGCAATCATACGCTCACGCACCCCTGCTCGGGCAATTTCCCATTCTCGCGCGAACGGGCCCTGGAGAACTACACGCTCGATCAGATGCAGGCCGAGCTGCGCCAGGCTAACGCGAGCATCGAGCGGCTGGTTGGCGTGCGGCCTGTCTCATTTGCCTATCCGTGCGGGCAAAAATTCGTCGGGCGCGGACGCAACCTCAAGAGCTACGTCCCTCTGGTGGCCGAGGATTTTCTGACCGGCCGGGGCTGGATGGACGAGTGGGCAAACGACCCCGCCTTCTGCGATATGGCGCAACTGATGGCGATGGAGCTGGACGGCAAGGATTTCGAGCAGGTCAAACAGATCATCGACAGGACGCTCACCAACGGGGGATGGCTGATTTTTTGCAGCCACGATGTCGGCGACGGCGGGCGACAGGTGACTCTGGCTCCAACACTCAAGGCGCTGTGCGAATATGCCGCAGACCCCGCCAACGGCATCTGGCTCGACAGCGTCGAAACGGTCGCCAAGCATATCCTCAGGTAGCGCCCAATGCCCCACGACAGCCTTCGGGGCCGTTCTTGGAAAAGAATGGCAAAAATCTTCATTCAGAGTGCCGTACTGTTGTCACTCCGTCAATTCTCCTTTTGCACTGGCGATTCCCTCTGTCCTGTTCCTGCCTAAAAACGTGTGACCCCGGTGCTCGCCTGCGCGAGCCGCGCAATCCTCCATCGACACACCGTTATCGTGGCCGGTGCAGTTCATCGAGCCCCGAATGTGCTCATCAACCGTAATGCTCGCCGTCTTTACGTCCGTCAGAACGGCTCGTCAAACGGCACAGTCACACCTGCCAGCCCGGCGATCTCAGCATATGACAGCGCCCGGTCGTAGATCTTCGCATCATCCAATAAACCGGCGAAGGCTTCGTTTCGGACGCCACCGGTATTGCCGTCATTACCGAGATCCATCACTGGCTGGAAGGCGGACAACCCGGCGTAGGTTCCTGAGGCCATTTGCTGACCATTGACATAGACGACGTAGTTGCCGGCATCCCAGGTAGCGGCAACATGGTACCATGTCTGTATTTGCAGTCGCATGATGTTCGTATTCAGGTTGCGGTTGTCGCCGAGCCCAAGACTCAGTACGTTGCCGCCAGTGGCCTCTCCACTACGCAGTTGGATACGACTGCTAAAACTCCCAGTCGTCGATCCGGTGTGGCCCACGAAATACCTGGAGCGCGCGGGTTGTTGATCGGGCAGATTGATCCAGACCATGAAGGTTCCGGCGGTAATGTTCATGCCGGCGGTGGAGATCTCGCAATATCCGAGTGCATCTGCGGGGTCCACAAACAGCGCGCCGTCGAGGATACCAGCAGCCGGCTGCCATGCTACCATGTTGGCCAGCGTGCCATTATTGTCCCCGCCGGCAGAGTCCAAGGCAGTCGTACCGGCTGTTTCATCGAATTTCCAGTGTCCGATAAGACCCGCCGGATCGGGTTGCACCGGTGTAATCAACTGACGGTGATACGCATACAGCCGGATCCCATCAAGCAAGACCTTTCCCTGACCGCCAAGTGTGCCAATTCGCTCAAGGCCAATGGTTAGCGTACTAACGTTGCTCAGATTCACGCCGAGCGAGACCATGTCGATATACCACATCTGCCAGCCTGGCTTCTTCAAGTTCTGGGCATCCCCATCGTATGTAACCTTGGAACCGTTGATCTTCACGTACATCTGTTGCGGGACGTTGTTCGGATCCCCATAGAACCGCAACGTCAAGCCTTTGATGCCATGCTTGGACCAATCCCGGCTGGCCTGCAGATTCGCGACATTCGCTGTGATTTCTGAAAGGCCCGCTGCGGTGTTATTATAGAAGAGCGGCACGGACTGTTTGCCGTCATAAACAGTCGAGGTCTCCATAGACGGCTGGAAGGCTTCAAAATAACCTATGGTCGAGCCGTTTGTCGCCGGATTGGCAAATCCATCCAGCCACGTCTCATAGACCAGGTTGCTGCCTGCTTGTCCGGCGGGGATGTCATTGTAGGCCTCGAAATCCTCAACGAGAACGTAGTCGGCTACCGAGAAGCTCCAGACGGCCCCGCCGGTGATTGTTCCGTCAGTATTAACCTCATCGACGCGCCAATAGTAAGGCCCGCCGCTCAGTTGAACACCTTCCGGCGGCGTGTAAGAGGTCGCGTTCTGTCGTCCGCGATAGACTCCCGACGTATCGGAGGAATCCGCTTTAGCCACGGCATCTCTATCGGCACCGAAATAGACGTTGTGTTGAGAGGCCTTCTCACCGGGCAGCCAGCTCAGCGGGGTGGCCTGGTTGATCGGCGTCAAGGCATCATTACCCGGGTTGGGGGTGCTGGCGCGAAGCGGGTTCTCGCCCTTGTTCATAATCTCGGCCACTTGCGCAGCGCTGACGGCGTGATTGAACAGCCGAACGTCGTCCATCAGGCCGTCGTAGTAGCAGTTGCCGCTGCCTGTAGCATAGGGCCGGCCCAAACGCATGACCGCGAAGCTCTTGACGTTCGTGTTATGCGCTGCATAACCCACTTCAAGACCATCGACGTACAACCTGCAACCGTCTGCCAGGTCCCACGTGGCCCCTACGTGTCTCCAACCGGTGCCGCCGACCTCAGGGCCATCTATGGTAATATCGCTTCCGGCGCCGTCTTCTTCGAGGAAGAAGTCCAACTGGCCGTTGCCGGGATCGTCGATGTTGATATGGATTTCATTCTGGCCGCCATAGCCGTCGCCGGCGGCGGTCTGACAGGCCCACCAGAGCATACCTTCGTCGTTATTGGCGGCATCGCCCTGGGTGGTGTTGATCCACATCAGGACCGAGCCTTTAGCCGTGGTCACGATGCCCGGCGGCAGTTCCACATAGCCCCGGCGATCGCCGAGGAACTCCAGGCCCATGTCGAAGAGGGTAGGAACCCGCTGGACTGTGCCGGCGTATTCGGACACTATGGTGCCGTGGTTTTCGTGGCCCGACCAATCGATAACCATCGCGTCTTCCTCGCCGATGTCGGTTTTCCACCAACCGACAAGATTCGGGTCGGTGATGGAGATAGCGGGTATTGTCGTGAAACTCCAGATGTCTCCTTTGTACGCGTTGAAGCCGTCGAACTCATCGACCCGCCAATAATAGGTGGTTCCCAGGGCAAGAGTGCCGGGATCAAAGCTTGCAGAGGTCAACGAGCCTTTATTCGTGCCGGCGGCGCCGTCGTTGACGTCGGCGAAACTCTGGCCGAAATAGACCGTATGCAGCTTCGCATTCAAACCCTCAGTCCAGCTCAGGTTCACGTCCGTCTGCTGATGCGCGGCGCCGTCACGCGGAACCGGGATATGAGCACTGCTGGGAGGAATGGAGAAGCTCCAGACCTCACCCTTGTGCTTGGTCACACCGTCCGCCTCCACCTCATCAATCCGCCAATAATACGTTACGCCAGGGGTCAGGCCGGCCGGATAAGGATCCCCGGGCATGCCCAGACCAAGGAAGAACGACGTGGACGCTGCGGGCATGTTTACCCTGAACGTACCACCGGTCCCATCGTTGACCTCGGCGAAATTCTCACCCACATAGACATCGTGGGAGGCCGCCGTATGGCCCGGCAGCCAGACGAGGGCCACCCAGGTGCCCGCGTTCACGGCGCCCACCGCCGGTTCGGGGTGATACGCCGCCACGGGCAGATACCCCGTATACAGCTCGAATACGTCCGCCTCGGAAAGGGCGCGATTGAAAACGTAAACATCATCGATACTGCCGGAGAAAGGACAGCAATCCTCGCGTTTGCCGATATAGACGCTGGAATCGTTGACGAACTGCGTGGCCGGGATGCCCTCGGTCATCGTATTGTTCAATCGCCCGTTTATGTAGATCTCCATCGCCTGGCTTGGCCGATAGACCCCGGCGATATGGAACCATTCATCGGGGGCAAAATCGATCCTGCCGTTGGTGGTATGGGCCAGGTTCGTATCGGCCGCACTGGCAATGTGGAACGCCCCCGTGTGGCCGTACTGCTCACCCTCGATATTCAGTGTCCAGCCTCGCCGGTTCGTCACTCCCGTCTGCCGGGCGACAATCCGGCCGTTCGTCTCGAACGAGTCAGCTCGTACCCAGGCGGCCAGCGTCATGGCGCCGTCGAACCGCAGCGCTTCGGGATTGCCCAGATCGATATAGGATGCCATATCCCCGGGGAATTGGGCCGCGGCCCCCGGCAGGCTGTCTCTATCTTCTGCGAACTGCACATTCCCGACAATTGTCCCGTTGAGACCATTGCCGCTGACATCCCGCGCGTCTCCATCAAGCGGCCAATAGCCCACTAATCCGGTCGTGATATCTGCGGCGGCGATGCCTGCCACAAGCCCCAGAATCAACGCCGCAGCTAAACAGATTTGCTTGTTCCACATAGTAATCCTCCTTCGGAAAATATTGGTTGATGATGAATTCTACGCTAAGCGTATAGTACCTGCCTGCGTCCCAGAGAATCTCTTTACGATGTGACTCTGCCTCCTTCCTCCTCAGAACGGCTATTCGATGACGAGGCAAAAGGATTTTACATCCAAAGCTTACCTGATCACGGTCCCGTCCATGCCCTGCGCCATGCTTCGGGCAGATCTTCCCGAAGAATGCACCAACTTCGCCTGCCCTATGTCTACCAGATTCTCCCTGTCTCCGTCAAGGAAAATCTCCGGTTTTTGGCAATCGGGTAATCGGTCAGTTAGGCGTGGGACGAGAAAGATTAGGAGCAGTTGGGGTTGAAGAGGGCATCGGCGAAATCCATGCCGGGCCGCCTGCCGCTTGATCTGTCTGCCGGTGTTCTTCAGGACTTGAAGGCTTGTGGCCTCGGCCAACTGCGGCCCCATAAGGCTTCAACGAATTCGTCCCCCCAGCGGACCTCCCGTCGCGCCCGAAGTCTCGCGGTTCGCTATTAGAAGCCGGTCGGGAAAGGAGGGCCGCCGGGCCAGCTCAGAATAAACGTATTGCCTGCAGGATAGGCTGAGACAACCTCGACGTGCATATCTACAAACACGGCGTTGGCCGTGCCCATATTCAAATCTCCACCCGGCGGATTATGGAACGTCGCGAAGCAGTCGGTCGTGCAGTTGGGCGTAGAGCGCAGATTCGTATCGTTAATACCGGCGCCGCTGAGGCCCTGGATGCGCCAGGTATTCTCCTCGGAGAAGAAAAACACGCGCGATGGGTTCTTTACCTGGGCTTCCTTCTTCATATTCTTGATGGCCAAATTATATTGTGAGGGCACGGCGTTCCATGCGTCCCCGTGCAGGTAGGAATTCATCTCGTAACTATATTGAGGTACAAGGGGAATGGTCGTGCCGGTGCAGCGATAGCAGCCCATCATGAGGGCCACGACTTTGAACGTGGGGCACATGTGAATGTCTTTGTTTTTTAGATAAGGCCACAAAGAGCCCGCAAGGTCGGGGTGCTGGTTGAGGTCTTTGGTGGCGTCGTGCCATTCGCAGCTTGTGCCGCCGTTCTTGAAGAGCCAGTTGAACGAGCGGGGAAAGGTGGCTTCATGGTCATCCAGGTACATTCTCGCGGCTACGCCGTACTGTCTCAGGTTGTTTCTGCAGACTATTCCCTGGACCTGTTTTTTCGCCCGCTGCAGACCGGGCATCAGAATAGCCATCAGTACCGCGATGATGGCAATAACGACCAACAACTCGATGAGGGTAAATGCTTTTCGTTTCTTCATTACATGACGCTCCATTGTGGTTCACCAAACATCCAAACTTACACCAAGATTAATCTCTTTGAGGCCGCCAGTCAAGAAAAAAACCGCGTTTATGCAGACTAAACGCCTTTTTTAGCGGGCGGGATTGTAGCCGCTGCGCATGAATTCCAGGTCGTCGGTGCCGTCATTGACGGGCCACCGGATGCAGTCGGGATAGCCCACGAAGGTCATTTCCAGGGTGCTTTTCTGCTTCCACTTGTGCTTGATGGCGTGGCCGTCGGAGAAGGCCAGCACGCTGAGCTGCCCATGCCGCACGACAATCGGGTCCCACCAGCGATTGCCTTGCTTCTCCAGATTCCAGGACCCCCAGTTGTAGCCGCCTACGTCGGTTTTCTCCTCGAGAAATACGTATTTGATGCCTGGATTCTTGATCTCCGTGAGCTTTTTGTAGGAGGGATATCCCCAGTTTTGCATCAGCCAACTGGTGGTGCCGGTGCCAACGTCGCCGTTCATGCCGCCGGGAATGCCGTAGCTGCGATGCTTCAGCTCTGTGCGGTGCCTGCGGTCGCCCGGGCAGCGATAGAGATCGACGTCCTGCACGTATGGGAACAAGGCGCCGCGTTCGCAGCCGCGTTGCTCATCTTCCAGGGTAGCCGCGGCTCCCGAGACCACGGTGCCGCTCGCGGTCTGCGGCAGTTGGATCCAATCGTAGCCCTTGCTGGGCGAGGAGGAATGCCCATCGTGGCCTCCGACGAGCTTATCGTCGTTCTCCTGGGCGTACATGATCCAGGCCAGCACGAGCTGGTGCTCGTTCGAGAGGCAGACGCTGCCGGCCGCCTGTCTCCTGACCCGCTGCAGAGCAGGCATCATTATCCCCATCAATAGCGCGATGATGGCGATAACCACCAGCAGCTCAATCAGGGTAAAGGCTTTAGATTTATGAATTATGATTTTCGATTTATTATTTGGCTGACGCATTGGCGAAGCCCCAATCATAAATCATAAATCAATGTCGCCCCAGGATTCGACGGCTTGGCGTGCGATGTCCTGGTATTTCTGCCTTGCCTGCTGGTAAACGGCCTGGACTTGCGAGCGTTCGGTGTCGGTCTTGTAACGGCCCGGCTTGTCGGTCACCTGCATCAGCCGGTCAATCCAGCGGATCATATACTCGGCGTCGGTTTTCGAGGCGGTGGGCTTGCCATCGACGGTGATATAGATCGGGCTGGTATGCGCTTGGCGAAGATGACCATCGGGGGCGGTGAAGATCGCGCGGGTGGCGACCCAGCCGCTGCGCCGAGGCTCAAAGGCCAGCGCGATGGATTCTTCAAGCACCGGCGAGGAAGGTCTGTTCTTGAGGCTCACACTCTTTATCACTTTGCCGTTTGCGACAAGTTCAAGCGAATCAATGGACTGGATGCTTCGCAGTTTGGCTTCTATCCGGATGGGCTTGCTGGCCGCCGTCGTATAGCGGATTTCCGTGCCGCAGTCCAGACCGTTGGCCGTCAGGGTGAGCATCGGGCCGCTGGTTGCAAAAGTCCGGCCGGCGCGAATTGCCTTGAGATAGTTGGCTTCGGTGAGGGGGCCATCCAGCTTGGCATAGGTTCTGCTGTAACCGAGCGGGACCGCCATCACGCCCATCGCCGAACCGCCCGTCGCGGCCAGCCTGAATCCGCAGTTCAGAAATCGGTAGTACGTCGAATTTGTGCGGTGGAAAAGCTCGTCCTGCGCCCAAACCTTCCGGTCCTCTTCGATGTCTGCCCCGGCCATTCCCCAGCCCACGCGGCCCATTTGCAGAGTTGCATCCCGATGGTAATGGTTGTGACAGACCTGCACCGAGTCGAACAATCCCAGGGCCACGCCGACCACGTTCTCGCCCCATATCGGCTTGTCGGTGTCGATAACGCATTCGGGTGAAGTTTCTTTCGCCGCCCGGCCCAGGACGGCGTCGCAGGGATACCGGCTGTTGCCGGGCGGCATTTCGACGGGCTTGGTCAGCCCGAACATCAGCAGGGCGCCCGTCGATTCGAAGGCGTCTCCGCCGATCCGCTCGATTTCCTGGTTTCGAAACGTCACCACGTGAGTCGCATCGGCCTGGATACTGGAACCACCCGGCCAGTCGGGCCAGCTCCCGGCAGGGGTCTTTGTCTGATGGTTCCACAGAGTCAGGAGCGGCTCGAAGTTGATATCATCGGCCAGCGCCAGTTGCTTGAGGACCCGCAGATCACCCAGGCCGAAATGACAATGGATATCCGCCGAGTACCAGCCCTCTCTGGACATGTTGACCCATCGCTCCAAGGTGATATCTACGTTCGTCGTCTGATTGGGCTGCACGACAACTTCTTTGTCGATGGGCCGGTACTCCTTGCCTCGCTCGATGTGAATCACTGCGTTGCCGGCGGGAGCCTCAATGACAAAAAAACCATCGCACGAGAAGCTGCGGTCCCTCGCATACGCCGTACAGGACTCGGTCGCCGGCAGAAAAAGACGCTTGTCAGCGACGCTCACCCAGGCCCGGCAGGGCAATGGAACTTTCGAGCCGGG
>DATKWR010000564.1:0-2841 GCA_035529475.1 Sedimentisphaerales bacterium
TGGACGCCTCCTCACGGGGCATGGGGCCTGCCCGAAGATGAACCTTCGTGGCAAAAGTACAAGGGGAAAGAGTGGGATGCCGGCTACTCAATCAAACAGGACGAGGCGCAGCGATATGCCGCCATGGTCAATATGGTCGATAGAGAGATTGGCCAAATCCTGGATCTGCTCAAAGAGCTGAGAATCGACGACAATACGATGGTCATCGTCAGCGGCGACAACGGCGGCAATCCCTATTTCAAGAATAACGCGCATCCGTACGGATTCTTCGCGCCAAACGTCGATCCGAAAACCGGCAAGGTATTCCGAGGTCAAAAAGGCCTGCTCTACGAAGGGGGCCTGCGCATACCATTTGTTGTTCGCTGGCCCGGCAAGGTGAAGGCGGGTTCCGTGAGCGACCACCTCGGTTACTTCCCGGATGGGATGCCCACGTTTGCAGAGATGGGCGGAGTGGACTGCCCCCAGGATATCGACGGAATCTCGATTGTTCCAACGCTTCTTGGCGAAAAGACTGCCGGACGTGCACAGAAGAACCACGAGTATCTCTACTGGGAGTTTATGGGTCAGACAGCGGTTCGCTGCGGGAACTGGAAAGCCTACAAGCCCCAAAAAGGCCCGTGGGAGTTGTACGACCTGAGCAGGGACATCGAAGAGAAACAAGACGTAGCGGCGCAAAATCCGGCTGTATTGGCAAAGATGACCGGCTACGCGGCCCAGGCGCACCAGCCGCATGTTCCGGGGGACATCGTCGATACGGAACTCTGTATGAAGGACCATCAGAAGGCGAAGAATCCGAAACCGTCGGAACGGCCCGGCGGGTAGAACAACATACCCTCCACTTTGCGAGGTTGCCCTGACTATTGGCGCTGTGGTCCGGACGCTATATAATCCTCCCATGTTGATCAAGCGGCTTGTCCTGCCGCAAGGCAAGGGCCGCCGGGATAGAAACTTGGAAAGGAGCAACCGCTATGAGGACCGTCCTGATCAGTATCAATGTGTGCCTTGTGATGATTTTGGCGGGGTGTGGGAATGAGCAAATGGCGAAGAACACCCCTGCGGCCAAACCGGAGAAGATGCAGTACGTCGAGACGGACACCGGCCGCTGGCTTATTCACGATATGAATCGGCCTGCACCGTCGGTGATCTTAGCCGGGGAGGTTCCCTCCGATGCGATTGTCCTATTCGACGGCGCGGATCTGTCGAAATGGACCGACACTAAGGGCAATCCATCGAAATGGATTGTGGGAGATGGCTACATGGAGGCCGTCAAAGGCTCAGGCTACATCCAAAGCAAACAAGAGTTTGGCTCGTGCCAACTGCACGTTGAATTCGCCACGCCCTTGAAGGTTACAGGCAGCAGCCAGGGGCGGGGCAACAGCGGCGTGTTCCTGATGGGAACCTACGAGGTTCAGGTCCTCGATTCCTACGACAACAAGACCTACCCTGACGGCCAGTGTGCCGCACTTTACGGCAGGGCCGTTCCGCTGGTCAATGCCTGCCGCAAGCCCGGCGAATGGCAGTCGTACGACATCATTTTCCACCGCCCGATCTTCAAAGGCAACGAGGTCGTCAGGAAGGCGACATTTACTGTCTTTCAGAACGGCGTGCTCGTGCAAGATCACGTCGAGCTGAAGGGAGGGACCGGCTGGCGAGGACCGCACGCGATATCGAATTATGAACCGCACGCGGACAAGGGACCAATCTCGCTCCAGGACCACGGCAATCCCGTGAGGTTCCGCACTATATGGATTCGTGAGCTTGCCGACTAAGAAAGACCAACCATAGCCGGCAAGGCAAATCATCAACTGCAACATGTTACCAGGAGAAAGAAGATGAAACGTTTAACTTTTGTTTTGGCTGTAATATGTGTTCTGGCGTTGAGTTTCTGTATTGCCGGCGGCGCGGCCCGGAAGCCTGCGCAGATCAGGGCCCTGTTGATAACCGGTGACGATGTCTCGGCGCATCCGTGGCGGGAAATCTCCGAGACGACCCGGGAGATACTGGTCAACTCGGGCAAGTTCGACGTCAAGGTTTGCGAAGACCCGTGGATTCTCGAATCGGAGGCCGCCCTGAAACAGTATGACGTAATCGTCTTTACGATCTGCAGCCGGCGCATCGCCGAAATCTCGGGGCAGGCCCAGGAAAATCTCCTGAATTACGTCAAGGACGGAAAGGGCTTCTTCGTGCAGCACCTGGCGACGGCTTCGTTCCCCAAGTGGGAAGAATTCGGCAAGCTGTGCGGCCGCAAGTGGGTCATGGGCACCTCGGGCCACGGGCCACGCAGCGTCTTCGAGGCCAAGGTGGTCGATAAGGAACATCCCATCACCGCGGGGCTGAGCAACTTCGAGACCGACGACGAGCTGTACGCAAAGCTGCAAGGGACGGGCGATATCCACGTGCTGGTCGAGGCGGATTCGGACTGGAGCAAGAAAACCGAGCCGCTGGTCTTCACCCTGAGCTATGGCAAGGGCCGAGTCGTCCAGAACGCCTTTGGCCACGACCGCAAAGCCCTGATGACACCCAGTGTCCAGAAGATCATCAACCGCGGCGTCGAGTGGGCCGCCACCGGGAAAGTTGCGCAATAAAGAGCACAAGGGCACAAGTCATGGCCAGGCGAGAGAATGAAAGAAGCGTCCTGATAGCGGCGGTTGGCTTGGCCGTAGTACTATGTCTCACTGAAGCGAACTTGGCGCCCGGGCAAGCCTCGAAAACCAGACGCTCACAGCGGGTGCGGATGGAGCAGGTACAGGTACTCAGCCCGGACGGGAAGGTCGCGTTGACGATCCTGCCCAACGCGGAGCGCCTGACTTTCACGGTGACACTTGGCGATACGCCGGTGGT
>DATKWR010000565.1:0-9543 GCA_035529475.1 Sedimentisphaerales bacterium
GGCGAGGTGAACATGGGCGTGCTCAAAAGAGACCAGGTGAATATCATCGTGCACGGGCATGAACCCATTCTGTCTGAAATGATCGCGGCGGCGTCCCAGGACAAAGAGCTGCTTGAGGAAGCCAAGAAAGTCGGCGCCAAGGGAATAAACGTCGCTGGAACGTGCTGCACGGCAAACGAACTCTTGATGCGGCACGGCATACCCATCGCCGGCAACTTCCTCAATCAGGAGCTGGTCATTGCCACCGGCGCAATCGAGCTGATGGCCGTTGACGTTCAGTGCGTGATGCAGGGTCTGACGAACGTGGCCCAATGCTACCACACCAAACTGGTGACCACGGCCGACAAGGCCAGGATGCCAGGAGTCGAGCACATTTCGATCGAGGAGAAGACGGCGCTCAAGACCGCCAAAGAGCTGGTCAAGATGGCCATTGGCAACTACAAGAATCGCGGGGAAGTTTACATCCCCGCCGACAAGAAATCGGCCGTCGGCGGGTTCAGCTTCGAGTCCATTAACTACATGCTGGGCGGTCGTTTCCGTTCCAGTTTCAGGCCCCTGAACGACAACATTATCAACGGCAGAATCCGCGGCATCGTCGGTGTCGTCGGCTGTACAAATCCAAAGATACCGCAAGACTGGACACACACTACTCTGACAAGAGAACTAATTAAGCGCGATGTCCTGGTACTGACCACCGGCTGCGCAACCATTGCGTGTGCCAAACAAGGCTTGACGAACCCGAAGGAGGCTCTGGAGCTGGCGGGTCCCGGTCTGAGGGAAGTCTGCGAAGCGGTGGGTATCGCCCCGGTCCTGATCTGCGGCAGTTGCGTGGACAACACCCGCCTGCTCGTTTCGTGCAGCGAACTGGTCCGCGAAGGTGGTCTTGGTGAAGATATCTCAGAGTTACCCATGGCCGGAGCGTGCCTGGAGTCCGTCAGCGAGAAAGCGCTGGCGATTGGGCAGTATTTCGTGGCCAGCGGCGCGCTGGTTGTCTTTGCCAAAGAGATCATGCCCGTGCTGGGCAGTGAAAATGTCTGCAACTATCTATTCGATGGAGTCGAGAAGGATCTCGGGGGCCGCTGGGCAGTCGAATCCGATCCGGTCAAGGCCGCGGAGATGATACTGGAGCATATCGAAGGCAAGCGCGACGCTCTGGGCATCAACAAAGAGAAGGAACGCAAGCTCTACGATATGGAGGACCGGCGAGCGCTGGCCGTGGAATGAGGCCAAGACCTCCCGGCTGCGTCTCAGGTTGACCGGAATCCAGTACGGAGAATTGAGAATCGAAGAAAGGTTAGTCTATGTCGAAAATCATTGCATCGGCGGCCATCCGCGGAGCTCATAAGATAGCAAAACAGGCTCAGGATATCCTGGCCCGCGCGATCAAAGAAAAGGGGCAGGATTGCCCCGTCGAGTTCCCGAACACGGGCTACTATATCCCGATTATCTACTCTATGACCGGCAAATCGGTTGAGAGACTATCCGATTTCCTCGAAGTGATGGAGGATGTCAAGGGCCTGCTGCCTCCGCCGGTTGACGACGATTTGTGGCTGCCCTACCTTGGGCAGGCGCTCGATGCCGGCATGGCAACGCTGTTTGCCGAGGAGATTATCGAGGCGTGCAAGTATCTCATCGGCCCCCACCCGGTGGATAACATCTGGCTGGGAGCGGCCGACGACGTGATCCTTCGCGAGCGCGGCATCCAGTTTGTTGATGGCACGGCGCCCGGCTTCGCGGCCATTGTCGGGGCCGCCCCCGACGTGGAAACCGCTGTCAAGATTGCCCGCAAGCTGCAGGAACGCTGCCTGTATGTGTTCATGTCGGCACACAATAACGGAACGACTTTCGCCGAACAGCTCGTCGAAGGCGGTGTCCAGCTCGGATGGGAGACACGCCTGGTACCATTCGGGCGGGAGATTACCTCGGCCATCTATTCGCTGGG
The DNA here is from genome assembly GCA_035529475.1 of Sedimentisphaerales bacterium. GTDB lineage: Bacteria > Planctomycetota > Phycisphaerae > Sedimentisphaerales > Anaerobacaceae. Next base: position 1,943 of record DATKWR010000565.1, read on the forward strand.
TTTCGCCAGCCGGGCGGCGCTCAGCTTCGGCGGCGTTCAACCCGGCGATTTCAGACGAAATTTGCTTTATAACAAGAACCGGATTTTCGCCTTTGTGCTGGCCTTGGGCGAGGTCTCTGATGAATGGTACGCGACGGCGGCCGGGGCGATCAACTACGGCTTCCCAACGATTGCCGATTCCGACATCCCCGAGATTCTTCCCACCGGCGTCTGCACCTACGAGCACGTGGTATCCAGAATTCCCCACGAGCAGATCGTGGAAAAGGCTATCGAGGTGCGCGGTCTGAAGATAAAGATCACGGAAATCCCCATTCCGGTCTCCGTGAGCCCCGCCTTTGAAGGCGAGCGTATCCGCAAAGAGGATATGCACAGTGAGTTTGGCGGCCAGAGAACGCCCGCCTTCGAATGGCTCCGGATGCGAGACATCAGCGAGGTCGAGGACGGCACGGTCGAAGTGATTGGCCCCGACATCGATTCGCTCGCAGAAGGTGGAAAGCTGCCCTTGGGAATCATTATTGAGATCGCCGGAAGGAAAATGCAGGAAGATTTCGAGCCCGTTCTCGAGCGGCAAATACACAGCTTCCTGAACGAAGCCCAGGGAATCTGGCACATGGGCCAGCGTGACATCAACTGGGTGCGAATCAGCAAGGATGCGGCCAAGGCTGGCTTCAGGCTCGAACATATCGGCAAACTCCTGCACGCAAAGTTTCACGATGAATACTCCAGCATCGTGGATAAAGTGCAGGTCAAAATATATACGGATGAAAAGCAGGTTGTGGCGCTGCGCGCGCAGGCCCAGGCCGTGTACGCAGAGCGCGACGCTCGATTGGCGGGGATGCAGGATGAAGACGTGGAGACATTTTACTCCTGCCTGCTTTGTCAGAGTTTCGCTCCGAACCACGTCTGCATCGTTTCCCCGGAGCGGCCCGGTTTGTGCGGGGCCTATAGCTGGCTGGACTGCCGGGCGGCTTTCGAGATTACGCCGTCGGGCCCGAACCAGCCTATCTCGAAAGGCAGTTGCATCGAACCGACCGTCGGCCAGTGGGACAGGGTCAACGCGTTCGTCATTAAATCAAGCGGCGGCAACATTGAGCGAATGAGCCAGTACAGCATGATCGTCGATCCGATGACCTCCTGTGGCTGCTTCGAGTGCATCGCCGCAGTGCTGCCCTCCACCGGGGGGATCATGATTGTCAACAGGGAGTTTACCGAGATGACGCCGTGCGGGATGAAGTTCTCGACCCTGGCCGGCACAGTCGGTGGAGGTCAGCAAACGCCGGGCTTCATCGGACACTCAAAACATTACATCAATTCAAAGAAATTCATCGCCGCAGAAGGCGGAATTCAGCGGATCGTATGGATGCCCAAGATGCTCAAAGAAGAAATCAGAGATACTTTTGCCAAGAGGGCGGAGGAACTCGGACTCGGAGGCGAGGCTTTCCTTGCGAAAATCGCCGACGAGACCGCCGCAACAACGGAAGAGGAGGTTCTCGAATTCATCAGCAAGAGCGAGCATCCCGTGGCGGCATTGGAGCCCATGTTCTGAGAAAGCCAGAAAGGCAGAGAATAGGAAGTTTGGCCCTATAAAGAAAGGACAAATCTTATGGCCTTGACCGGATTGGAAATCTTCAAACTCTTGCCCAAAACCAATTGCAAAAAGTGCGGCATGCCGACGTGCCTGGCTTTTGCCATGGCCCTTGCCCAAAAGCGTGCGAAACTGGAGGATTGTCCCGACGTTTCCCAGGAAGCAAAGGACAAACTCGCCGCCGCGGCGGCGCCGCCAATGCGCAAGGTGGTTTTCGGCGCCGGGGAGACGCAAGTGCAAATCGGGCAGGAAACGGTCATGTTCCGGCACGAAGAGAAGTTCCACAATCCCACGGCACTTGCAGTGACGGTTTCCGACAAACTGACCGGCGAGGACTTGAAGAAGCGCATCCAGACGGTAAACGCACTCCAGTTCGAGCGAGTGGGCACGAAGATCGGCGTCAGTGCCATAGCTATTATCAACGACAGCGGGTCGGCGGACTCGTTTGCAGCGGCTTGTGTGGCCGCCAAGACCGGCGGCAAGCTGCCTCTGATACTGGTAACGCGGTCCCCCAAAGCGATGGCGGCCGCCGCTGCTCGGGTCAAGGACACGGTTCCTCTGCTTGCCTGGGCGGAGCCCGATACGGCGGAAGAAATGGCCAAAATCGCCAAGGAAAACGGTTGTCCTCTCGCAGCAAGGGCGGACTCCATCGAGGCCCTGGCCGAACTGACCGAAAAGATCAAAAAGCAGGGAGTCGAAGACATCGTATTGTCCACCCCGGAAGGAGCGAATCTCCGCAGTCGGTTATTCGACCTGTCAAAGGTGCGAAACCTGGCGTTGAAGAAAGTCTTCAGGCCCCTGGGCTATCCGACCATATCCTTCGTCAGTGACGGCAGCGCGGATGCACAAATGGCCGAGGCCATAAGTCTGATCTGCAAGTATTCCGGCATCGTGGTGGTTGACACCGTCGAACCGCATGCGCTTCTGCCCATGCTCACGGCCGTGATGAACATCTTCACCGATCCGCAGAAGCCCGTCCAGGTGGAGGCGAAAGTGTATCCTATCGGCGAGCCCGACGCCAACTCCCCTCTGATGTTCACGACCAATTTCTCTTTGACTTACTATACCGTGGAATCCGATGTGGAGGCCAGCAGAGTCCCCAGCTACATACTCGTTGTGGATACCGAAGGCACCAGTGTCTTGACGGCCTACTCCGGAGACAAGCTCAACGAGAAGGCGGTGGCCGATGCCATGGCCAAGTTCGGCGTGGACAAGCTCGTCAAACACCGCAAGCTGATCATCCCCGGCTACGTCGCGGTGATGAGCGGAAAGCTCGAAGAGGCCACAAACTGGGAAATCCTGGTTGGCCCGCGAGAGTGTTCCATGCTGCCCAAATACCTGCAGGAAGTCTGGAGCTGATAACAAAAGGATGGATGAGCGGGCCATCGAGCATCTGATTGAATTCCCATATTGACGCCCTCATGTATCAATGGAAAACGACGGGAAGAAAAAATGCACAGTTCGTTTTGAGCCGAGCGGTCTCGGGATCACGGTGCCGGTTGGGACGGTTCTGCTCGAAGCCGCACACAAAGCGGGCATTTATCTCAACAGCATCTGCGGCGGCGATGGCTACTGCGGCAAGTGTAAAGTGACCGTCGATGAGGGCCAGTTTCAAAGCCGCCCCACAACGCTGCTGACGCCGGATGAAATCAGGCAAAACGTCGTCCTGGCCTGCCAGGCCAAGGTCCTGTCCGACATGCGCTTGACCGTGCCGAAGTCCCATGCTTTGGAAACAAGTCAAATCCTGATGGACACAGACGCCCACCGCTTCAGCGAGCTTGCAGGCGAGGTGCGAGCCGGGATATTCAAATTCGATCCTCTGGTCCGGAAGATATTCGTTGAGATGTCACCGCCGACCGTCCACGACCACACGGCCGATCACGAACGCCTGTACCTGGCGATCCGCCGGCAGGTTGACGCCCCCATCATGCAAACGGGCTTCCGCGTTCTTCAGAAGCTTTCCGGCGTACTGCAAAGCTGCAACTACAAAGCGACGGTCACGCTTGGCCGGCGAGGCCGCACCACGGAGGTCATCGAAGTCGAGCCGGGGGACCGGCGTAAGAGAAACTTTGCCGTGGCTGTTGACCTGGGCACGACCACCGTCGTCGCCCATCTGGTCGATTTGACAACTGCCGCCACGATTGACAAAGAGGCCACGTACAACAGCCAGATCAATTTCGGGGAAGATTACATCCGCCGAATCATCTACGCCGAGCAGAACGATGCCTTCGATGAAATGCAGAATCGCATCGTCCAGGATCTCAACAGCCTCATCGTGACGCTGGCGGCCAGGCAGAAGATCGATCTGCAGGAGATAACCACCGTTATATGCGCGGGCAATACCGCAATGATCCATTTTCTGCTCAATCTCGACCCGACGCGGATACGCAGAGAGCCTTATGTTGCCTCGGCGGGCTTTGTACCCCCGATTCGAGCCGCAGAGACGGGAATCCAGATCAACAAGAGAGGCCTTCTGTATTGCCTGCCCAGCGTCGCTGCTTATGTGGGAAGCGACATAGTGGCGGGAGTGTTGGCGACCCGAATATTTGTCAAGAACGGTGTCTATCTGTTTGCCGACATTGGAACCAACGGTGAGGTCGTTCTCGGCAATCGCGACTGGCTGGTGTGCGCGTCGAGCTCCGCCGGTCCCGCGTTCGAGGGCAGCGGCGTCAAGCACGGAATGAGGGCCGGCGCCGGCGCTGTCGAGAGGATGGCCATCCGCGAGGATGGCTCCGTCGAGCTCAAGACCATCGGTGACATGCCTGCGGCGGGCGTTTGTGGCTCGGGCCTGCTGGACACGCTTTCCGAGCTCTTCGTGAACGGCCTGATCGATCGAACGGGCCGATTCCGGGCGGATGGTCAGCCGGGACTGACCCAGGGCGAGGAGGGCTGGCAGTTCCAACTGGCCCCGGAACGCGACGGTCACCACGAGCTTGTAATCACACAGGCCGATATAGACAATCTGGTGCGATCCAAGGCGGGAGTTTTCGCCGCTGTGAGAGTGCTTATGGAGTCAACACAAACCAAGCCGGAAGACCTCGAAGCGGTTTATCTGGCCGGCGGATTCGGAAATTTCCTGAACGTTCGCCAGGCCGTGACTATCGGCATGCTTCCCGATGTGCCGGCGGAAAGAATCCAGTTTGTTGGTAATACGTCTATTGCGGGAGCCAAGACCGTCTTGCTGAGCTGTAAAGCTTTGGAAACGGCAGAGAAGATTGCCCAGAGCATGACGTACTTTGACTTGATGAGCCACCCGCAATACATGGACGAGTTCATGCGAGCCAAGTTTCTTCCCCATACGGATTTGGCGTTGTTTCCATCTGTAACAGAAAGCCTGATGCATCGTGCATAATACAATTAAGACAAGAAAAGGCAGATATTGAGATGGCTTTTACTATTGCAATAAGCGGAAAAGGCGGGTCAGGCAAGACAACTCTGGCCGCCATGATTATCAGGGCTTTGTTGGAGCGAGCCGACAAAGGCGCCGTTCTCGCCGTGGACGCAGACCCGAACTCCTGCCTGGGCCTGACGTTGGGGGTCGAGCCGGTTGGCATTGTCGCGGAAATCCGCGAAAAGGCCCGCGCTCAAGCGCCCAGCAATGCAGGCATGGACAGAGTCCGGTCGGTAGAGTACGGCATCCAGCAGGCTATTACTGAAGCCCGGGGATTTGACCTGCTCACGATGGGCCAGCCGGAAGGTCCCAGTTGCTACTGCGCCGTGAACAACATGCTGCGAAAATTTCTCGATGGACTCGGCTCGCAGTATAAGTACGTGGTCATAGACAATGAGGCGGGCATGGAGCACCTCTCTCGGCGAACCACCAACAACGTCGATGTGCTCTGCATCGTGGCTGAGCCTACTGCCGTTGGCGAGGTTACAGCGCGGCGCATTTTCACTCTGGCCCGGAAGCTTCCGATAACCGTCAAGCGAATCGGCGTCCTCTGGAGCAGGAGCGACCAGAGCAAGGAATTAGACGAGATAGACGTCCTGGGGCACATCCCTTATGATGAAGGCGTCTGCGATGCCGCCATGCAAGGCAAGACGGTGTTCGACCTTGAAGACGACAGCCCGGCCTTTGCGGCCGCGAGAAACATACTCGAAGATATGATGGTTCTGAATGCGTGACGAGTAATAACTGAACTTCTGCAAAATTGAAGTTAGGCATACTTTTGGAAAGAAAGAATCTTCTCTTTCAATTTTTTCTTTCTAAAACACCATGCGTAGTGCTCGACTCGACACTATGGTATCATATGATACCTGATTATTTTCAGAAAATCGTGAAACCGATTTTCTGAAATAATATATGCCTAACTCCAATTTTGCAGAACTCTCATAATAAGTTGTTTTTGGAGAATTAGAGATGCCAGTTCCTGAGATTGCAGAAAGCTTTACGGGCTCGGTCAACCGGGTTACGCTCGGCGCAACAAGAGACAGCGGAGGTACGCGAACCTCGACAGTGACCGTAGGGGCAGCACGTAACATGGTCTATGGAGGCTCGCCCGGCGATGCGGGCGAAAAGCCCGTCGTGGCCATGGACGTTCTCGATACCAGGCCGGACGATTGGCCCGATGCCCTGCTCGAACCCTACAAAGACGTTCTCGACAGCCCCGGCGACTGGGCCAGGAAATGTGTCGAAGAATTCGGTGCAGACCTCATCTGTGTGAAATACGAAGGCATTCACCCGGACAAAGGCGACAAAGATGCCGCACATGCCGTCAAGGTCGCCGAACAGGTACTCAAAGCAGTCGGTGTCCCTCTGGTATTCTGGAGTTGCGGCTTCGACGAGAAAGACAACCAGGTCATGCCCAAGGTCAGCGGCGCCGTGAAGGGCGAGAACTGCCTCATCGGGACCGTCACAGAAGACAATTACAAGTCTCTGACCGCCATCGCCCTTGCCGATGGCCATTTTCTCATCACCGAAGCGCCTCTGGATATCAATATCGCCAAACAGGTGAACATCCTGGTCTCTGACATGGGATTTCCGCTGGAGCGAGTCGTAACGTTCCAGTCCACCGGCGCGCTGGGGTATGGAATCGAATACGCGTATTCCATCCAGGAGCGCCAGCGGCAGGCAGCTCTCACCGGCGACAAGATGATGGCTATGCCCGCCATTTGTGACGTGGGCTATGAATCATGGCGAGCCAAGGAAGCCAAGCTCGCGGACGCTCCGGGCTGGGGCGACGTCAAAGACCGGGGACCCATGTGGGAAGCAGCGACCGCCGTATGCTTGCTCCAGGCCGGCGTGGACATCATTCGCATGAGACACCCCAGGGCGGTCGCCGCCGTCAAGGGATTCATCGATCAGTTGTGGCAGAACAATAAATCGTAGGGGCATACGCCAGTTCGGCCTGTAGCAAAATTGGAGTTTTGACACTGCTAATAGAAAGGAAAAGAGTGCTATGATAATAATTGCAGAACGAATCAATGGAATGTTTACCAACGTCAAGCAAGCCATCGCAGACAAAGACAAGAAGGTCATCCAGGAACTGGCCAGAAAGCAGACTGAAGCCGGTGCGACTTATCTCGATGTGAACGTGGGGACGGCTGCTGCCGATCAGGCTGGGGCTATGCAGTGGCTGGTTGAAACCATCCAGGAAACGTGCTCTACACCCCTGAGCCTTGACTCGCAAAAACCAAGTGTTATCGAAGCCGGCCTGAAAGTCATTAACGCCGGGAATGGAGTGATCCTTAATTCGACGCCTTTGAACAAGAAGACGGACGAAGAAATATTCGACAAATACATGGCGATGGCAGATAAGGCGGGGCCGAAAGCGTGCATAATCACCCTCACGATGGACAAGAACGGCGTGCCTCAGGATATTGACACTCGGGTCGCCATAGCAGCCGATATCATCTCGAAGGCAATGGAGAAGGAATTCGACACACAGCGGCTTTTCATCGATCCTATTATTCTGCCGGTCAAGGTGCCCAACGCCCAGGTTCAGCCCGGCAATATTCTCTCGGCCATGGACCAGATAAAGTACCTGTCCGAGCCGGCCCCGCACATGACGATAGG
>DATKWR010000566.1:0-9772 GCA_035529475.1 Sedimentisphaerales bacterium
GCGGTACATCCATCTTGGTTCGGAAAAAGCCAACCCGGTGATGCTCTACTCCTGCGATTGGAAGGGCTCGTATGCCGACAATTTCGGGAATCTGGCTGCGGGCAATCGCATCGGTTCCTGGGATGTAGTGGTCGAACGCAAGGGGCAATACAGGATTACGCTGTCTCGCTGGCATCCCGCTGCAGACAGCGCCCTTGATGCTCCGTTGGAAGGCCCCCTGGGCAAAGGCAAAGCTGTCCCCATAGCAAAAGCGCGCGTCAAAGTGGGCGATGCGGATGTCTCATGCCCAACCGTCAGTGGCCAGAAGCAGGTTTCGTTTACGGTGCGTCTCGAGGTTGGAGCAACGCAGTTATCCACCTGGTTCTATGACGGTGACGGCAAAGAACTATGCAGCGCCTATTACACTCGGGTCGAACGGTTGTAAACGACAGCTACTTTCAAGCATCAGCAGACATTGACTCATGTAAATTGGATGGGGTCTTAAGAACACAGCGGTCTTGAGGACTGCGATGGCAATGAAACAAGAAAGAGAGATATAGCATGATGAAACGAAGAGAGTTTCTAAAAAGAGTGTGTGTCGGAGCAGCCGGGTTGAGTTGTGTCGGTCGATACAGTGTAGCCAAGTCCGGACCTTCCAAGCCAAATGTCCTGTTTATCGCCATAGACGATATGAATGATTGGACAACCGTGTTCAACCCGGACAATCCGATCAAGACGCCGAACTTGGAGCGGCTCGCGAGGCGCGGTGTATTCTTTAGCAAAGCCTTTTGTAGCACGCCGGCGTGCAATCCCTCTCGGACAGCGATCATGACAGGCTTGCATGCCACCACATCCGGCGTATATGGCAATGGCGATTCATGGCGGAAAATGCTCCCCGATGCGGTGACCCTGCCCCAGTATTTCAAACGTCATGGCTACGGTACCAAAGGCGCGGGCAAAATCTTCCATCACGGGCCAACCGGCAGATCCGATCCGGAGAATCCGGACTTTCAGGTGTTCTTTCCCATGCTTCCTGCGCGGGGGCCGAAGCCGAACTATAACGGCTACCTTACGGGGCCTTTGTCCAAGACTTCCTATGATTGGGGCGAACACACCCAGAAGATGATCGATCTCGACATGGTCGAGTGGGTCGAGAATGTGATGGACCAACAGTGGGATGCCCCCATGTTTTTGGCAGCGGGCATCTTCAAGCCGCATCTGCCATTTTATGCCCCTCCGGAGACGTTCAAAAAGTATCCTTTCGACGCCACGAAGCTGCCCCCCATGCCGGCAAATGACCTGGATGACGTCCCGCCGGCGGCGGTAAAAAAGGCCCATACGGAGTTTTTCGTCTATGAGAACACCACGGCGCAGCCCCAGAACAGCCTGGGCAGTCTCAAGCGAATGGTGCAGTGCTACCAGGCGTCGGCGGATTTTGCAGATCAGATGGTTGGGCGGTTGATCGACAAACTGGATGCCTCTGGTAGAGCAGACAATACGATCATCGTTCTCTGGGCCGATCACGGTTATCATCTGGGTGACAAAGAGAGTTGCGTGAAATTCACGCTCTGGGAGAAGGCCAACCATGTGCCGTTCATAATCGTAGCCCCGGGCGCTACCACGCCGGGCAGCCGCTGTGACAGGCCGGTCAGTCTGCTTGACATCTATCCCACGCTGGTCGAACTCGCCGGACTGCCCCCAAAGAAAGATGTGGACGGCAAGAGCCTCCTCCCCCTGCTCAGGGACCCGCAGAAGGAGTGGCAGCCGGCAATAATGACCATGCGAAGAGGCAATCATGCAGTTCGGTCCGACCGCTGGCGCTATATACGATACTCGGACGGCTCGGAAGAGTTGTACGATCATTCCAAGGACCCCTGGGAGTGGACAAACCTTGCAACACAGCCTGAATACGCACAGATCATCGACGAACATAGAAAGTGGCTACCATCAAATGAGAAATGAACCCAAAAGCATTCCGCATATCGGTATTCCGGTTACCCGTGAACAGTTATGGAAGGAGTATAGCAATGGAACGTCGCAGTTTTCTTAAACATTCAGCCTTGTCGGCGGCCGCTTTGGCTCTGACAAGAAATGAGATTCTCGGAGCCCAAAAGAAAGAAATCGACCATACATCGAAGGTTCTTCTCGATTTCAACCAGGCCCAACTCCTGCCGGAGGACTGGAACATTGAAGGGTACGCATTCGGTACCCGCACACCTGATCCCATGAAGCGGCAGAGAGCGGCAATGCCGAGCGCGAACCAGCGTCAATACCAGTCGGGCAAGATGACGTCGTCGGAGTTTGTCATCGAGGATAATTTCCTGCAAGTCGATTGTGCCGGCATATACCACCCCACCCTCTGTACCATTCGGCTGGTCGTTGACGGCGAAGATGTCCGGGCCTGTTCTCCAAACCAAGGAGTAGCATTTAACAAAGCGGGAATAATTGGAAAGTATTGGTTTGATCTTCGGCCATTGAAAGGCAAGAAGGCCAGAATCGAGATTCGTGACAACCATTTCAATGGATGGATTGAAAAGGTGAAGATTGTTTCAACGTCGAGCGAGCCGCATGTCGGGGCCCATCTCATTACGACGATTCCGCGCTGGCTGCCGGATCACTACGAAACGACCATTAAAGGCGACTACCTGTTACTCCCCGTGGGGCCGGCGGTGAATACACCGCTCCAGGAAGTCACCATCGGCATAGATGGCCGGGAGAAACTCGTTGCTGACTTTCCCTTGGCGTTTGGCTCAATCCCTGTCGAAGGTTACCTACCTGTTTACGACCTGACCGGACACCAGGGCAAGAATCTCAAGGTTTCATATCACAGCTTCTCCGGCTACGACCCGTCCAGGGAACCGACGAAGTTTCTCGTTCAACGTGAGCTACCTGGCCGGGTCATCGCCGACGATAGACCGGCATTTCACATTCATTGCCGGATCGGCCAGCTTAACGACCCGAACGGTCTTTGCTATTTAAATGGTGTCTACCATCTCTTCCACCAATATACCTACAATATTAGAGCGAAATCCTGGGCGCACTATGTCAGCACTGACCTGATGCACTGGCAGGAGCGACCGACTGCCCTCTTCCAGGACGAACTTGGCTCCATGCACTCCGGTTCCGCGGCCATTGACGTGATGAATACCTCCGGCTGGCAAAAAGGTGACATTCCGCCGGTCATCGCGGCGTTTACCGGTTCGCGCGGTATGGGCGGTACAGACAAGATCCAGATGCAGGGCATCGCTTATAGTACCGACGGCGGCAAGACGTTCACAAAATACCAGGGAAATCCGGTGGTTGGCAGGTCCCAAGTGTTTGTTAAAGGTTCCGACCAGGCCCGTGATCCGAAAATCTTCTGGTATTCTCCGACCCAAGGTCTCAAGAATCCATATGCCAAGGACGGCTATTGGGTGATGGTTCTTTTTGAGGGCACGTCCCACGCGATCTACACCTCCAAGGACATTAAAACATGGGAGCGGCAGGGCAGTGTGGAAGGATTTCACGAGTGTCCCGAGCTCTTCCCGCTGGCAATAGCCCCATCTTCGCCTGGTGACTCCGACGCCAAAGGTCATGATCCGAACAACGTGCGATGGGTGATGTACGGTGCCAACGGTGAATATCATATCGGTAGGTTTGATGGCAATACTTATAAGCCTGAAACGGACAAGAAGATCAAGATGAACTACGGCAGACCTTTCTACGCCGCTCAGACATTCAACAATACGCCGATGGGGCCTGACGGCCAGCCGAGACGTATTCAGGTCGGCTGGCAAGGGTCTCAAATTTCTATCCCGACAGAGCTGACACTTAAGAAAACGCCCCTCGGCTTACGAGTCTGCATGTTGCCTGTTAGAGAAATATCGTACCTTTATACCCGTTCAGAGAATCTCGACGGCATTACGCTCGTGCCGGATTCGGCCAACCCGCTCGCGATGTTCAACAGCGGGCTTTACGACATTGATCTTGTGGCTGACCTTTCCACAGCGAAGCAGCTTGAACTTGACATTCGTAGTCACAAGCTTGTTTATGATGTCGAGAGTTCTACACTTACTTTCCTCAAGAGTAAGCTGAGTCTGCCTGTCGCGAAAAAACTGACACTGCGAATTTTGGTCGATAATCTCTCTACAGATATTTTCGCTGGCAAAGATGGCCTGTTTCATATTCCCAACATGGTGCCAGGCGGACAGACGTCGAAGGCACTCGGCGTTGTTGTTAAAAATGGCACCGTCACTTTTGAGAAACTGCGGGTACACGAACTGAAATCGATTTGGGAAAATTAGGGTCGAGCAAAAGGGGTAACATATGAGACATAAAAGCATAAAAGTCTGATTCTGACATTGTGTACGGCTTTGTTACTGAGTGCGGCAGTTGCGTTTGCGGGGGCAGCAAAACCCAATATCGTTTTGATACTGACGGATGACCAGGGGTGGAATGCGCTTTCAATGAGGATGGATCCGGATGAGCCAGGCTCGGGCAGCATCTATTACCAGACGCCACGGCATGCCATTCAGTTTGGCCGTAGTCGGGCCAGTCTGAAAATCTTTGGTGCGGACGGGATCAAGAACTGGGATGCGGAAGATGACGAATCCTTGGCGAATGTGCTCAAAAAACTTCATCCTGAGTATGTGTGTGCACATTTTGGCAAGTGGCATATCGGGCGCGCGCCCGGCGAGCTGGGTTATGACGTCCACGACGGCCCGAATGGGAATGGAGCAGGTAATTCAAAAGACACTGAAGATACTAAGAAAATACCCGAACTTAGTCATAAGGGCAATGAATTCATGGAGAAGCAGGTCAAAGCCGGTAATCCCTTCTTTTTACAAATCTCCCACTACGCCGACCATTTGAGACACCAGGCCCTGCAGACTACCATCGATAAATACGAGAAGGAGCATGCTGACAAAGCAACGCAGTACCAGAACAACCCAGTCTGGGCCGCCATGAACGAGAACCTTGATACGGGCGTCGGTATGGTGCTCGACAAAATCGATGAGCTTGGCATCAGGGACAATACCTATGTGATATACACGGCTGATAACGGTTATGAGGACAAAAAGGGTTTTGGAAAGCCCGTCCATGAGCGAGGGTACTACAAGGCCTACCCACAGCGGAGCCACAAGTACCATGTCAGTGAAGGAGGTATCCGCGTGCCGTTCATTGTACGGGGGCCCGGAATCCAGGCAGGCACCCATTCCCCGGTGCCGGTTGTTGGAACAGATGTGTTCATGACGGTTATGGATATCGTAGGAAGTGTTGACCAGGTGCCTGAGCGAGTCGAGGGCGCGAGTTTGCTCGAGCATCTGAAAAGCGGCGCAAGGGAACCGGTCCGACGCAGAGATCCTTTCCTGGTGTTCAAATACACGAAGCCGCGGATTCCGCACGATATGGCGATCGTACAGGGAGATTACAAGTTGATAAAGGACATCGACACAGGAAGGATATTTCTCTTCAACCTGAAAAAGGACATAGGAGAAAGCTGCAACTTGGCGGATCAAGAGTCCGAGTTGGCAAAATGGCTTCATGATACTATAATCAGGTATTTCAAACGTTTTGGCTGGGATGAAAGCCAGGCGGGAACCATCGCTAGCGATCTATCTGAAACTGAGGAAAAAAAGTAAAGAAATAGTTGATGGTCGATAGTGAATCGTGAGTGGAAAGAAAGAATTATATGGATAATCAGATAGTTGTTGTGGGGATTGGCGAGGTGCTTTGGGATGTTTTCCCCGAGGGGAAACGCCTCGGAGGGGCACCGATCAATTTTGCGTATCATTGCGGGCAGCTCGGCGCGGAGGCCTATCCGGTGAGTTGTCTTGGCAGGGATGAGCTGGGCGCTGAAATCCGCAAGGTGCTGGCCGCGTTGAATGTGGATCTCTCCTATGTGGCGGAAGATGCGGGGCATCCGACCGGAACGGTGCAGGTGACGCTTGATGCCAATGGCAAGCCCTTCTACGAAATCTGCAAAGGCGTCGCGTGGGATTTTCTTCGAATGTCTGGACCCGAGCTATGCGAGAGTGCTTTGGGTGCTCCAAAAGAAACGACCCGAAGGGGAGAGGCAAAACTCGGCGAGCTGGCAGAAAAAACCGCTGCCGTCTGTTTTGGCTCACTCGCCCAGCGCAACATCATTTCCCGGGCAGCCATTCGCTGTTTTCTAAAAAAGATGCGCCCGGCTGCGCTTAGGATTTTTGACGTGAATGTGCGGCAGACGTTTTATTCAAAAGAGATCATCGAAGAGTCGCTGGAGCTTTCCAACATTCTGAAGCTGAGCGATGAAGAGCTGCCCGTGTTGGCGGAACTGTTTGGGCTCTTCGGCTCGGTGCAGGATCAGCTCGTTGCATTATTGGATCAATTCGGTTTGCGGCTCATCGCCTATACGCGCGGCGCGGATGGTAGCCTGCTGGTTGCCCCGGACGAAATGAATGAACATTTGGGCTGTCCGGTTGAGGTGGTCGACAGCGTTGGGGCGGGCGACTCGTTCACAGCGGCACTCTGCATGGGGCTGCTCAAGGAAAAACCGCTGTCGGAGATAAACGACCACGCCAACCGCGTGGCGGCTTTTGTCTGTTCGCAGACAGGCGCGACTCCGGTACTGCAACAGGGAATTCTTGACAAAATGATTAAGAACAGCGAAGCAGGCTGGCCCGAAGGGACGGCAATGGGGCGAAGCGGAATGGCAGAATAATTGGAGACGACGATTTCCGGGAATCATTCTGTCCATAGTTATTCTGTACAAATCTGAATCTGATAAAGGAAAGACTCACATAATAAGGAGAGAAAGATGACGAATAAGAAGCTGTTTTTCTGGGCGCTGACTTCAGCACTGAGCGGGTTTTTGTTCGGGTTTGATACGGTGGTGATTTCCGGTGCGGAACAAACCATTCAGACGCTTTGGGGGCTGAACAGTACGCTGCACGGCCTGGCCATCAGCATGGCGCTGTGGGGTACAGTGATCGGATCGCTGGTCGGCGGCTGGCCGACGGAACGTTTGGGCCGCCGCAAAACGCTGCTCTCGATCGGGATTCTCTATTTTGTTTCCGCCGTAGGATCGGCCTACGCGCCGGAAGTTTACTCCTTCATGATCGCCCGTTTTATCGGCGGTCTGGGTGTGGGCATCTCGACGGTCGCGGCTCCGCTCTACATTTCCGAGATTGCGCCGCCGAAATACCGGGGTCGTTTAGCCGGGATGTTCCAATTTAACATTGTTTTCGGCATCCTGATCGCCTTTCTTTCCAATGCGTTGCTTGCCGGGGTGGGGGATCATGCCTGGCGCTGGATGCTGGGCGTGGAAGCGTTTCCCGCGTTGGTCTATTCCGTGCTCTGTTTCGGCTTGCCGGAAAGCCCGCGTTGGTTGATTACCCACGTCGGCGACCGCGAAGGCGGCATCGGCGTCTTCCGGCGCATCAACCCGGACTCGACCGACGAAGAACTCCAGAGGCTGGCCGATGACGTCGCGGCGTCTGTCAGCCATGCCGACCGCGCCGCAAAATTCTTTACCTCGCGGTTGATGAAACCGATCTTGCTGGCCTTTTTGATCGCCTTTTTTAATCAGCTCTCCGGCATCAACGCCGTGCTCTATTTTGCGCCGCGCATTTTTGAAATGACCGGCCTGGGCAAAAGCGCTGCGCTGCTGCAATCCGTTGGGATCGGCGTGACCAACCTGATCTTCACGTTTGTCGGCCTGTGGCTGATCGACCGGCTGGGTCGCCGCTCGCTGCTGTATATCGGTTCCTTCGGCTACATCGGATCGCTCGGCCTCTGCGCATGGGCGTTCTTTACCGAAAATTTTGCGATTGTCCCGGCCTGCATCTTTGCCTTTATCGCCGCACATGCGATCGGACAGGGCGCGGTCATCTGGGTCTTCATCAGCGAAATCTTCCCGAACCGCAACCGCGCTTCCGGGCAGGCGCTCGGCAGCTTTACCCACTGGATCTTTGCGGCGCTGCTGACACTCTTCTTCCCGAAAATGGTCGAGGCCTTCGCACCCGGAACCGTCTTTTCCTTCTTCTGCTTCATGATGGTCCTTCAGCTCGTCTGGGTGAAATTCATGGTGCCCGAAACCAAGGGCGTGCCGCTCGAAGACATGCAGAAAAAACTGGGGATAAATTAGGAAAGAAGCCCGGTATGCTGCGCCTGTCAACCGAGGATCCGACCGCTGTAGAACTGCAGAACAAACCATAAAAGCTCATTGAAAAGTTTGTAAATGGGACAATTGTGGTGATCAAAGTCAAGTGACGCTTCATCGCCCGATACGATAAAAATACCCGTGAACGGTTGCAAAGAAGAAAAGAAGAAATAGGGTACGCAAATGAAAAAAGGCAACCTCACCAAAACAACAGCGGTCATTGCGATTATGATGGGCTGCGGGATATCGTCTTATGCCGCGCCGAAGCCGCCGAACATTGTTCTGATCCTGGCCGACGATCAGGGCTGGAACGCGCTTTCAACGAGGATGGATCCGGACGAGCCGGGGTCGGGCAGCACCTATTACCAGACGCCCCGGCTTGCAAGGCTTGCGGAAGATGGCATGCGTTTTTCACAGGCCTACTCGCCTGCGCCGACCTGTTCGCCGACCCGCCATGCCATTCAGTTTGGCCGAAGTCCGTCCAGTCTGAAAATCTGGGGCGCCGACGGCATCAAGAACTGGGACGCGGAAGACGACGAATCCCTGGCGAACGTGCTCAAAAGACTTCATCCGGAGTATGTGTGCGCGCACTTTGGCAAGTGGCATATCGGGCGCGCACCCGACGATTTGGGCTATGACGTCCACGACGGCCCGAATGGCAATGGAGCAGGTAATTCGAAAGACCCTGAAGATCCCAAGAGAATATTCGAGCTAAGTCGCAAGGGCAACGAATTCATGGCAAAGCAGGTCGAAGCCGGCAAGCCTTTCTTTCTGCAAATCTCTCACTACGCCGACCATTTAGAATACCAGGCCCTCCAGACTACCGTCGAAAAATACGAGAACGAGCGTGCCCGCAAAGCGACGCGGTACCAGAACAACCCGCTCTGGGCCGCCATGAACGAGAACCTCGATGCGGGCGTCGGTATGGTGCTCGACAAAATCGATGAGCTTGGCATCAGGGACAATACCTATGTCATATACACGGCCGATAACGGTTACGAGGACAAGAAGGATTTCGGAAAGCCCGTCCATGAGCGGGGGTACTACAAGGCCTATCCGCAGCGCAGCCATAAGTACCATGTCAGTGAAGGAGGCATCCGCGTGCCGTTCATTGTGCGGGGG
This sequence comes from Sedimentisphaerales bacterium, assembly GCA_035529475.1. Lineage (GTDB taxonomy): Bacteria > Planctomycetota > Phycisphaerae > Sedimentisphaerales > Anaerobacaceae. The sequence goes on from DATKWR010000566.1 coordinate 9,224, forward strand.
CCTGGAATCCAGGCCAATGCCCACTCGGCGACGTCGGTTGTTGGAACGGATGTGTTCACGACGGTTATGGATATCGTGGGCAGTGTTGACCGGGTGCCTGAGCGGGTCGAGGGCGCGAGTCTGCTAGCGCACCTGAAGAGCGCCGGCACCGAACCGGTCCGGCGTAAAGATCCTTTCCTGGTGTTCAAATACACCAAGCCGCGGGTTCCCCACGATATGGCGATCGTACAGGGAGACTACAAGCTTATAAAGGATATCGACACAGGAAGGATATTTCTCTTCAACCTGAGAAAGGACATAGGAGAAAGTCGCAACCTGGCGGTTGAAGAGTCCGAGCTGGCCAAGAGAATGTATGACGATATGACCGCTTACTTCAAACGATTTGGCTGGGATGAAAGCCAGGCGCGTAAATGAGTGATCGCGAAAACCGCAATTACCCGCCGCTTGAAAGCCACTCAACGTTTCTTGAATATCCCCGCCCGGAAAGCATTTCCGGGAGATGCCCTGAAAATAGCGGTGGGCGGCAAAGTGGTGGAGGAGCGTTGCATG